>NZ_JFGV01000033.1:0-56537 GCF_000612035.1 Photorhabdus aegyptia
GCTTCAATGATTCCCGCCTGTGCCGAAAACTGGCTACAGGCGGCCAGCAGCAGACATAAAACTGCCAGCCTCAGTTGTTGTTTTTTCATCTTCTATACCTTCACACTGGTGATAATCTGGATTTGAGGTGTTTAAGTACGAATGACTCTCTGTCGTCATCCAGTAAAATGGACTGGTCAGTTGCCTCAATCATCAATGCATAACAGTGGTTAAACAGTTGTTCATTCGAAGCTTCCAGAGATTCGTTCTTATCATCCAATTGCAATATCAGCCGATGCGCATCAGAAACACACAAGAGGCTCTCTAGTTGCTTATCAGTGAGATCAATTTTCTCAACGGCATCATTAACCGGTTCTTCATTCCCTTCACCCAAAAGAAAATTTGAAACGCCGTCACGATTAAGCCAGCTCCAGAACAGCGCTGGCCGAAGTAATTGTTGCTGTTGTCCCGTATCCAATACATGGGAAAACAGCACAGCAAAAATAGACGGATCAAAAAAGCGTAAAATTCCCGCCTGTCCCTCCCATGTTGCATCCACACATTGAATTAAATGCTGAGACAACAAATCAAATGACCATGATGAGCATAAAATTAGCAGCGACCGTTTTTCCTTTAAGCGCAGGATAACTTCCTGCATCCATTGCCACTGGTCAGGGTGTGTCAAATCAATCCGCATCAATATCGGCGCATCATCCGCCATAATTTCTTCAGGCAATCCCTGAAACAGCGAACACCATTTGATTTCAGGCGAAAAACTTTGCAGCTCTGGGATCAAGGAGAACGCTTCCCCAGACTGATCCACAATCATATTGAGGTAACTCATGTCGTTATCTGTTGCCGCCGCCTTAAGTGCGGCAATCCAGTCAGTGATCAAATCGTGATTCATTAGCTATTTCCTCAAAACAAACCCTTTCATGCTCTCTTTCGCTGCCTTAACGCACTCTACACACACCGATTCAGGCAGGTCAGGCAAAGGAAAGTCCTGTTTCGCCGGTGACGCCATTTTGTGCTGCCCTTTCAGGCTTAACAGGCCCGGCCCGTGAATTTCAATTTCTCCTGCCGGAGAAAGACGGATGTACGCGCCGCCACACGCCAATGTCAGGCCATTTTTCGCCGTAATCTGGACGTGACCCTGTGTTGAATTGACGGTGACATCGTTTAATGCGGTGATACCTAAACTATCGCCATGTGATTCAATGGTGAGCGGCCCTTTCCCTGACACCAGACGCATCCCTTCGTTTTGTGCTAACAGGGAGATAGCCTGTGTCGCATTCATCCCAATCCGGTTTGCACTGGCAATATGCACATCCCCCGCACTTTGTGCATAGAGCGCCTGACCACTTTGCACCATCACGGTCTGCGGGCTGACAATCCCCACTCCTTCCGGCGCACTGAGCAGCATGGCCGCCATTTTCAGTTGATCCACATGCTGTAAGTAGGTTTTCAGGCTTTCAGTATCCGGCTGATGATTCAGGTGAGTTTTGGTCACCGTTCCCCACTCCAGCACCTGATTCACCGCGCCTTTGACCAGACTGATTGCCGGCGCCATCTCCAGCACTTCGCCACCCGCGCGGGCCTGTTTATCCGCGCTGATAAACAACCCTTTACCGGCCCGGATCACGCCCCAGTCGTCGGTTCGCAGCTCAAAGCCTTCTCCCCGTTTATCCGGGTGTGGGCGCTGGCTATCAACGAGATGACCGAGATTTAACTGGCTTTTACCGCCGTATTCGGTACTCAGTTTGATATGTTCCCGACCGCGTTCGTCATCCATCCGCAGTTTGTTATTCGCCGGGGTGCGCAGAACGTTGCGTTTGTAGTTGTAGAGATTGACGTGATCCGGGTGCACTGAGTCGTGCAGAGCATGGGCAATATAGGGCCGGTCCGGGTCGCCCCCTTCAAAGGCGATCGCGACTTCGGTGCCTTCCAGCAACGGCCAGTGAAAGCCATAGTTCTCCCCCGCGTACGGGCGTGCCAGACGCACCCACAGGCTTTCGCCCCCTTGCGGCCATTTCTCCCGGTCAAAGTTAAACGCCACCCGATACAAGCCGTCTTTGTCGATATCGCCGTAGATATCATTCACTTTCGTGCTGCTCACCCGCGCGGGTATCGTGCCGGCCATCACCGGTTTCGGCACCCGTTCCGGGCGAAAGCACACGGTCTCGGAATAGGGAATGGCGGTGAATGTCATCTCAAAACTGCTGTCCCGGCGGGCGCTGTTGGTGATCTGGGTGATGATCGCCCCTTTGCGAAACGCTTCCGGCGCGTCGCCCTTCACTTTCAATTCCTGCCCCGGCACCAGCGTGGCGGAAGTGGTCATCCCCCGCAGGCGGATGCGTTGATTCAGGTAACGCTCATGATGCAGGCGGGCATAAAACACCCCACTTTCCGTCTCCGGTTGATAGGCGTAACGGTCACCGGGTATCCGGTAGTCATCGCGGTAATGGTACGCTTCGCCATAGGTGGTTTGGTCGCCCCGTGCCACATCTACCTCGGTGTTCAGGCCGGGATACGGCCGGGCATCGTGGTAGTCATAATTCCGAGTCGCAATTTTTCCCTCCACCACCTGATACGCGGTCTCCATGCCCCAGACCACCGCGTCTTCCTCGCCGTGCATGCCTGACGGATTACGGGCAGGCAGGTAGACGTTGAACTGGTAGTCACGCTGGTCGTCGTAAAATTCCACCACATCAATCTTTAACCGGTCATCCGCCGTCACTTTGTACCAGATACCCACTTCCGCCAGCAGGCGTTGGATAAAGCGCAGGTCATCTTCGCCATACTGCATCACCTGTTCCCGCCTCGGATAGTTGTGTGTCAGACTGAACAGGAAGTCCTGCCCGCGAAAGCCATGCCGCTCACGCAGGACTTTCTCCACAATCTCCGGCACGGAGAGTTTTTGGTAGATGGCGTATTGATGGCTTCTCGCCAGCAGCGCCAGCCGGGGCTCCAGCGTCACTTCATAACGGCTTTCGTCCCGCGAGGTGGAGAGCAGTTTAAAGCCGCTGATCACCCCGTAAACCGAGCGCAGCGGCTCCGGCGGCACAATCGGCATCCACCGTATCCCCGGATTGATCGCAGGCGAAGTTAGGGTAAATGAAGCCTGCTGCATCAGCATCTGTGCCGGTTCAATCCCTTTCTCCGCACTGGTGAATTCAATGGCATAGCGAAACGGCTGGCTTAAGGCTTCCTGCCCGGTAAAGGCCAGCACATCCAGCGGCGCTTTGTTGTACCACACTTTTAGTCTGTAGCGGCTGTGATCAAAGATGATCATCGGTGTTGGATTCGTCATATTTTCTTCCGATTATTCCTCAGTCGTTTGGGTACGCTACCGCCCATAGCCGTATACCGAGGCCCATAAGGTCATGATTTATCTGGTTTTCAATTTTTTTATCACGGGGCCTCCCGCCCCCGCGATCACGCAAAAAATGAAAAAACAGCAGACGGATTAATCCGTCTGCCAAGCTTGTTACGCCGTCGTGCGCTCATTCCACGCATCAGCGTGAATGATGTTGCCGTCTTTGTAGGTCCAGGTGATTTTTTCGTAACGCAATTCAATGCGTTCCAGATGGTTGTGCTTTTCTTTGGCAGGGTCTTTGATGTCATGCATCAGCGGTGCCACTTTCACCACTTTCACGTTGTCCAGTTGGGTGATGAAGTACTCTTTCTCCTGACCTGCGTCATCAATGCTGTACCATTTGATTTCAGCAGATTTCAGGGTCTGGCCGGTGGTGACCGCTTTATACAAATAGGGACTTGATGCATCCACCTCTTTGGTGAATACCAGCGGAGCGTGTACACGGGTCCCCGTCAGTTTGCCGGTATTGTTGTCCGTCGGGATGTGCAACATATGTTCCAACGCCACAATTTCAATACTGCCTTCCCGGCCCTGTACATCGACAGAACCCTTGATGTCAGCACCGCCATCATCTTTCAGCCATAAATAAGCGGGAATCGCCATAATAATTACTCCAATTGTTACTTGAGTGATGTCGCCGGTAGCGGCGACGTTGTTGATAAAATGTCCGGTACTTTCTGCGGCCGCGCACAGGCGGCTGCATGCGGTATCAGACGGATTTCAACCCTGCGATTGGCAGCTCGCCCCGCAGCGGTTGTGTTAGTCGCGATCGGACTCGTTGCTCCCTTGCCTTGTACAGTGAAGCAAGCCGGCGATATGTCACTGGTTTGTAACATCCAATCGCGTACTGCTTCGGCGCGTGCCAGTGACAGCGCCTGATTTTTCGTGGCATCACCGGTGGAATCCGTGTGTCCGGTGATGAGGATCATCCAGCCCGGTTTGGCGCGGATGTTCATTAGCGCGTTGACTAATACTTTGGTCGAACCCGCTTTCAGTTTCGCCTGTCCCACATCAAACAACGCCAGACTGTTAAGGCTGATGGTCTGCGGTTCCACCGGCGTTACCGGCGTTTTCTCCCTCGGTTTAGCCTGATAATCGGCAATGGCCGCCTGCAATGGCGGACGTAATCGCGCTCCTTGATATAGCCCCAATCCCAGACGCCACGGCACGCCATCCCGGTGATACTCTTCAAGCCGATCAGCGTCACTCCTCAGTACTGCCTCCGCCTGTGCCTTGCGGCTATCATCCGTCGCGGCAATGGACCGGTAATGCAGCAAGTCACTCTCCACCTGACGCAATAACTGTCGGTTATGCCAGGCCGAGCAACCTAGCGCAGTTATGCCCGCCAGCAGAAACAGCCCCAGAGCTATCCCCACGGCCCGTTGTACCGCTGTTTGTAGCGCACTTGTGGGCAGCAGGCGCACTACACTGTCCGGAAATGGCAATGTAACGGCAGCATCACCGGTAGCCGATGTGACTATCGGATCGCCCGCCCTGTTCAGCGCCGTTTTGGTCTGTAACCACTGTTGCCAAACATGGCCGGTTAACCAATGCGGTAATGCCGGTACAAACTTCAATACCATCGCCAGCGGCGGACAAGGAGATAAACCATCTTCCGGGGTCAGGCAGACGGGCAATACCTGCGCTTTCATCCAATCAGCCCAGTCAGTCAGCTCAACCCCTCGCTGAAAACGCGCCATCTGTTCTGCCAGCGTGCCCTGTTCCAACCAATCCGCGAGTGGTTGAAAAGAGGCACCTTCACGCCAGGCCGTCACCGTGGTTCGTCCTGATTGCCACTCAAACCACGGTGAGTCGTCAGGTTGTCGGGATGGTACGGCTAAGTAGCCCGCTAACAGTAAAGGCAGCGGGATAGCATGCCGTTGACGCACTTGAGATAGCTGCCAGCGCAGTTCTCGCACCCAACCTGCCAGTACGGCGGCGTCACGGTATTGCTGCGGGTTTATCACTGCCATCACGCTTAACTGACCGCCCCAAGAAGGCCGGGCCGCCAGCAAGCTAGCTACCCCGTCGGACAGAGAAGTCCCTGACGGTAAGCACAACCAGTAGCCTTGCGGCGTCTGACGCAACAGTTCATCACCAAACAGGCTGTCCTGGATGTTGCTATATACCAACACTACCGGCAGGCGATTACTTTCAGGCGGCAGCATCGCTGACAGGCTGTTAAGGCACTCTCGCCGTTGAAAACGCCCACGATAAAACAGCCCCACCAGCGTGCAGAGCAGGATAATGACTGCCCCCTCCCACCGGCCCACCGGCGATAAGGGCAACCAGACCAGACAGAGCAGCAGCGCCAGCCCGGCTCCCCATCCCCATAACACCCGTCGCAACATGACACTCATCTCGCCAACCCCGGAAATAGCGTTGCCAGATAGTGACCTAACCCCCACCAGACACCGAGCAACACGATGACCATCCCGGAGATCGCCGCGGCTAGTTGGCCGACGATGGGACGTAGCCTGTAACTGGACGGCGGCTCCGTGGTTAACGCCGGTGATTGTTGAGCCGTGCCAAAAGGTACGACCTGTTGACGTAAGCGTGTTACCAGTTGTTCGCGTATCAATGAGGTATCCTCCTGACACTTTCCCTGAAATCCCAACAGCAACACGCGGTGAAAACAGGTCAGTACTGCCCGATCAGGGGCCGGTTCATGCAGTACAGTACGCATCCGTTCATACAACTGGTTACCGGCCTCGGCGGTATTAAAGAAATGCTCCTGTAATGATGTTGCTCGCCAAGGTGCATATCCCTGTTTCGGTGCCCGCTCCAATATGGTTTCATCCAACAGGGCGCACTGAGCGTAACTGATATGATTAATCGCGGATTCACTGACATCCGCATCACGCAGCGCTTGCCGTGTCTGTTCTATCTCACGGGTGCAGTGCTGCCACACCACCTCCGCCTGTTCCACCGATGCGCCCTGACATAGCTCTGCCACCAACAGGTAACTGCTCTGTAACAGGGCATCGATATCCGGTGGCGATTTTTTAGTTAATAAAGGTGATTTATTCATGTCCTCAATACCGCAAATAGTTCAAGCTGAATATCGCCCAGTACTCCGGGCACGTAGAAAGCACAGCTCCCCGCCGCCAGCATGGCTTTGCCCTCCGGATGGGTGAGATCAAGGGCGAAATACTGGTTCTCCAGCCGCAACGGGACCGCGGCCGGGACATGGCTAAGTGCGACTAAGGGGATGCCGGTTAATGCCCGGCTAATCATCCGGTCAACCTCATCCGGCGCACCGGCTTTACATAACAGCGGAAACCGGGTGTATAACTGGTGCGCCGGTATGGAAGAGCGGACAGAAAGATAAAAATCCGCCGCTTCACATAAGCGAGCATCGTGGAGAGTGGCTATCCACTGCTGTTCTGATGGTTTCTTCAACTCAATCGTCACCATCCGCGACGGCAAGCTGATCTCCAGCAATTGACTCAGCAAGTCAAATAGCGGCGGGAATACCGCCGTCAAATTATCGTGCTGATAACGCGGGATCACGCTGGCGTTATGGTCCAGTGAAAAGGTCAACAGACTGCCCGCTAGCCTTGCCGCTTCACGGTAGAACAGTTCTGGATGCACATCTGAGTGAGCCTTAAAATCACTCAATATCGGTTCATAACTGTTAAGCGCGTTAAGCAGCCAGAACAACGACACATCCGCCACCGCAAAATCCGCCATCCGCTCATTGCTCTCTCGGCGCATTGCCATCAATCGAGCCTGTTTTGCACGTAGCTGCGTCAACAGTCGATCGAGCCGAGCTATCGAACCGGCATGTGCGCTAAGACGCAGTAATGGCGGTACAAATTGCTCATCAACAATCCATTTTCCCTGAGCGTCGCGCAACAGACGCGCCACCGGGCAGGTGAGATATTGACCGTTTTCCATGCTGTCAAAACGTAGTGATATCGCATAACGAGCAACCGCCATCGACTCACTGCGATCACTGAATTCATCCTGTACCGGCACCCACTCCTGCTGGTAACGCACCGGACGATCAGCGCGTTCATCTGGTTTAAGGCAGTTACCTCCATTAGCGTAAGTGTGCGGCAATGCCAGTAATACCGTGACCTGCTGCGCGTCTGTCGGCAAAACGGCTGCCAATTCCAGCACCGGCGGTAAGTGATCCGCCTGATCGGTGTCAATCAGCGATCCATCGGCAAAACGCACACACAGGTGATCGGCTTTCAACTGCCCCAACGCTAAGGTGTGTTGATCAAATACCGCGGTCAGCACACCCCAAGGATGCGCCAGCCCCAGACGAGCAATCGACTCATTGGCATATGCCTCCCAACGAGCCTGCTGCTGAAACTGTTGGGGAGACAAGATGGTTCCTGTCGCCCATAGCGGACGCTCAATTTTCATGATGTTCCCCTATTGTTAACCTTTGGATTTCGGCATTTGAGAAACCAGAGAGAGGTTGACGTCGAGCCCCTCTACCTGAAAATGCGGCACCGCATACAACTTGACGCGGAAGAAACCTGGATTGTCGTCAATATCTTCAACAATGACGTGCGCTTCACGCAGCGGATGAGAAGCCTGCAAATCATCGGAAGGATCGGTCATCTCGGTTACCAAGGTGTTGATCCAGTTGTTCAGTTCAATTTCGAGCAGACGCCGATCTTTGGTGGTGCCGATGTTCTCCCGCTGAATCAGTTTCAAATAATGGGAAATACGTGACAGTAGGAAGATATAGGGCAGACGCGCATTGATACGGCTGTTAGCCGTCGCTTCATCGGTGTCATACAACTCCGGTTTTTGCGCCGAGTTAGCGGAAAAGAAGCAGGCATAATCCCGGTTTTTGTAGTAAGAGAGCGGAATGAAGCCCAGATTCGCAAATTCAAATTCGCGGGTTTCTGGAATCATCACTTCTGACGGAATTTTGACCTGATTACCGGTCCCCAAATCGTAGAGATGGATCGGCAAATCGGTCACCGCGCCCCCCGCTTTCGGACCGCGGATCTGGACACACCAGCCATTACTGACAAAGCTCTTGATCATGTTTGCGCCAAAAGCAAAGGCGGCGTTGGCCCATAAATATTTATCGTGATCCGGACCGGTGACCTCTTCAACATAGTTAAAAGTCCGCACCGGTACGGTGTCTGGACCATAGGGCAAACGCCCTAGCACTCGGGGTAAAGTCAAGCCGATATAGCGAGCATCGTCACTGTCGCGGAATGCTTGCCACTTGATGTACTCGGCGCGGTCGAAGTAGTTGCCGATATCTTTAATCGCGGCCACTTCATCCATCGTTTGTTTGCCAAAAAAAGCCGGGCCAACAGCGGCAATGAATGGCATATGCGCCGCCGCCGAGACTTTGGCGATATTACGCAACAGCGCAATATCCTGCGTGCCGGCATCAAATTCATAATTGGCAATCACCGATCCGATAGGTTCACCGCCCGGCGTATCGTATTCTTGGATGTAAGTGTGGTGATAGAAACCGCTCTGAACAATTTCCGGCGCATCGTCAAAATCTTGCCGCAAATCCTCTTTGGTAACGTCCAACACTTCAATCCTGACGTTCTGACGAAAATCAGTGCGATCAACCAAGAATTTCAGTCCACGCCAG
Organism: Photorhabdus aegyptia; assembly: GCF_000612035.1. NCBI lineage: Bacteria > Pseudomonadati > Pseudomonadota > Gammaproteobacteria > Enterobacterales > Morganellaceae > Photorhabdus > Photorhabdus aegyptia. Next base: position 8,940 of record NZ_JFGV01000033.1, read on the forward strand.
GCAGATTCCACCTGCTGAAATTCAGGGTGATGCATAACCACATCCAATTGACGGCTGATTTGCTCATCCAACTCGCGGATATGGTTATCCAATAATGCTTTATCCAGCCGTTTAACCCTTTGCGCCGAGGTTTTCAGCATAGAAAGAAAAACACTGACAGCCGCCGTGACTCGCTCGTCCGCCGTCACATCAGCCAGCGCATCACTGCTCTGAAAGCGTTCAATATCGCTTAACTGCTCTACCGGCTGTAAATTGATTTTCTTAAATAACGATTGATAAACACTGCCTTCGGCGTGAGTCGTTACCGCCGCCGCAGCGGTTTGTTGTTCTTGTACTGTCATTAATCCTATCTCCTGATGTATACCCGTCATCTTTCAAGTTGCCTCTTTGTTGGCTGCACTCACTCACCCCGGTCACATAGTTATCTATGCTCCCGGGGATTCGTTCCCTTGCCGCCGCGATACATCTTGAAATCCATAGGGTATGAATACCGTAATAATTAAATGGTTTTTGGTGCCAATGCGGCCAATTCAGCGCGTAGCTCATCGCTTAGCGCTTGATCCTGGAGGATATGTTCCAGCTCCCGGCGAAAGGTGGCGTTGTCGAGCAGGTTGGATCTCAGATCGCGCAATAGATGGCGCATAGAAAGCAAGACCCGCAGTTGCGGGATTTGGCGAGCGATTTGTTCAGGCTCGAAGTCTTTTATTTGCCGAAAAATAAGGGCGATATTCTCCTCGCTGCCATCTCCGGCCAAGGTATTTTCGACCGTCAAGTTAATAGCGGGGCTGAATTCAGCCAGTACGCTATCAAAATTGTTTTTATTGATAGCCACTTTTTTTCTTTCCCCGAGAGGGCGATTCTCCTGCCCGTTGCTGTAATCTCCCATGACCAATAATTTCAGCGGCAGTTCAACTTTTTTCTGCGCACCTCCTGTATGCAAGTCCAATTTGATATTAATACGCGATTTAGGGATCTCGTTTTGAAAACTATGTGTCATAAGTGACTCCTCAACAACAAAATAGAATGAGTGGCATGATGTTCATGCCACAATGCATTTCAGAAACAAAACCGGATTCAGATATTTAAAAGCAGGCACTAACCAAGCGGAAAATAAGAGAAAACCGACAACACCCACCGCGATAGATAAATGGATTTATCAGGCAGGCCATTTTCTGGGTAAGGGGATTTTCTAAACAGATTTATATAAAATCAAGTCATTTTTTATCAAAAAGCATTTTTTGCTTCATTTCCATCAGATATAAGACATCTTAATCAAGAGATTAAATAAACAATATATCAACGAAATCTAAACGGAATTGAATTTATTTTAATAAAAATTGAACTTATTTTAAAAATATTAATCGACTAGTAAATCATATTATCCCCATAGGTCAAACAAATGATTTAAATATTAAATAATCCTTTATTTTCAATAAATTAACAATAAAATCAACAACCAAAATAATTTTCATCCCCACAGCATAACAGGTAAAATATTTAGTAAAACAAGTAAAAGAAGCATGATTATCAGCTTAAGTTAATGCGAATGAGAATAAATTCAGTTACACAGAAGAGAATAGTCGATTACGATGGATTAATAAGAACTGCCATTACTGATATTTTCATAGAGCATCTTCTGTTTTAAAGGATAGTAACATGACTATTATTATTTTAAACCTCATAGGATTATAAGTGTGCAAATGACAGCAAATAACTTCCATTATATTCGGCATTGAAGCGTTAAGAGTGTTTAAATTCATTTAAAAGTGTAACAATTGTTTAAAAGTGTAAACATTGTTTACAAATGTAAGCAATGCTGAAAAATAGGATTTCTCCTCTAGCGTCAGGTGTAGAACTTGATAAAAAATAAGGCACCGAAGTGATTAACATTCGGTGCCCATATTCAGCAAGGTTGTCCGGCTATTATAAAAACCTTTAGCCGGGCAAACTGATCTTTAACTATTTTTATTTAAGTATAACTTTTCATCCCGCAATATCACTGGCATTACAGCGCCTCCGCCTCACAATTCATTGCCAACGCCATGCTTAAGGTCTTAGCCAAAACAGTTTTATTTTCACTATTTTCCATCAGGCTAAAATGGTCCCCCGGTACCGAAGTTAACTGTAGCGAAGAGTCAGGAACTATCTGTTCCCAACCTAACGACGGTTCCATCGTTACGGACTGTAGCGCAACATCGGTAACAAACGGGATCTGCGGATAAGATTCCATTGCATAGAATTGATGTAGCGTTATCGCCAGAGCTTTCGGCTGATAATCCTTGACCATTTGGACATAATTTCCCATCTGTAGCCAACGTTTGGCAATTAAGTCAGGGCGCAGATTTGATGGGTATAATTCCAGCTCCTGCGCTGCGGCAATAAATTGTACTAAATTCAGTTCGTCCATTTTCTCATGCAATGCCGCAATCTCTTGAGGATGCTCATCCACTGATTGCCTTGCCAATTCAGCAAGGAACTGAAGTTTAGGTTGATCGACTCGTGTCTTGAAACAGTGAGGAGCCGGTGTATCAATTAGCCCCAAGAAATTAACTGTCTCTCCGGCATGCAACAGTTGCTGAGCAATGGCATAAGCCAGTATACCGCCAGAAGAGTAACCGTATATCCGATACGGGCCTTCTGGTTGCACTGCTTTCATAAAGGTGATCATTTTGCTCGCCAGAACTTCAATGGTTGACACCTGTTCCTCATTGATAGACGGCCAAGGTAGAGCATAAATCGGATAATCCGCCTGAATATGTTGAGCCAGCCCGAAAACATATGAGTAATCATCCATGCCGCTCGGTACGAAGAATAGCGGCGGCTCGGTACCATCCGGTCGTACCGGTATGGCGCTGCTTTGCCACTGAAACAGTTTATCTGAGGTGATCTCCGCCACCAGTTCCGCTAACACCGGGAATTGGAACAGATTATTCAATGAGCAAATTAATCCCCGTTCTGCGGCTAGATTGATCATCCGCATAGCGAGCAGCGAATGTCCCCCCAAGGTAAAGAAGTTGTCATGTCGGCCAATCCGCTCAACCCCCAGTAATTCACGCCAGATAGCCGCCAAGATGCTCTCCGTTTCTCCTTGCGGTGCCTCATAGATCTGACGAGCAAACGCGCTCTGATCAGGCGCTGGCAATGCCCGGTGATCCAGTTTGCCGTTCGGCGTCAACGGAAAGGCGTCCAGACGTACAAAGGCTGACGGCACCATATAGTCAGGCAATATAGCTCTTAAATGACGATGTAATTGGCTTGCCAACTCGTTATTCTCTGGTGCTGCCACATAAGCCACCAGACGTTTATCCTGACCATTACCTAACGCCAATACAATCGCCTCACGCACATCAGGATATTCCGTCAACCGCGCTTCGATTTCACCCGGTTCAATGCGGAAGCCGCGGATTTTAATCTGCTGATCGTTACGCCCCACAAACACCAGATTGCCATCCGGCAGGTAGCGGGCTAAATCTCCGGTGCGGTACATGCGAGCATCCGGTTGATCACTAAACGGATCTACCAGAAAGCGTTCAGCCGTCAAATCAGGACGGTTGAGATAGCCACGGGCGACACCAGCACCACCAATGTACAATTCTCCCACTGCCCCAAATGGCACTGACTGGCCGTGATTATCCAAGAGGTAGATACGTGTATTCGCTGTCGGATGTCCGATAGGGATCAGCACATCCGTATAGTCTGACGGGCAACGCCAACAAGTTGCACAGACGGTGATTTCTGTCGGGCCATAAGCATTAAACAGCGTTGCCCGACCACGTAGTGCCTGCAACAGCGCTGCACCGGGTGCTTCTCCACCCAGTATTAAAGTGGGTTTTATCGTTATCGCCGGTAAATCAGCTCCATCCCGTAGCAGAGCCGGAGTTAAACAGGCGTGTGTTACCCGCCGTTGTTCCAGATAACGCCAAAGGCGCAGCGGGTCCTGACGAACCGTATCAACCGGAATGTCCAGAGTCGCTCCCCCACACAGCGCCATCATGATTTCCCAGACACTGGCATCAAAACCAAATGAGGCAAATTGTAACAGCCGACTATCCGTGCGAATGTCAAATTGAGTGATTTTATCTCTAATCAAATTGACCAAGCCACAGTGCTCCACCATTACCCCTTTCGGTGTGCCGGTGGAACCGGATGTGTAAATCACATAGGCCAGATGTCGTGAGGTTAACGCCGGGACGTGTGGATTGCTATCCGGCTGATCAGGCAGGATCGTGGGATCAAGCACCGTTAATGCAGCAAGTGCCTGTTCGCCTAGCGCGGTACGGCCCGCATTATCCACCAGTACCACTGATGGTGCCGCATCCGTAAGCATATAAGCCAACCGATCACCCGGATAAGATGGATCTAAAGGAACATAAGCGCCACCCGCTTTCAGTACCGCCAGCAACGCGACCACTCTTGACGGTGAACGGGTGATGCAAATCGCCACCCGTTGATCAGGCTCCACGCCGAGTTCAATTAACTGATGAGCCAATCGGTTAGCACACGCATTCAATTCTGCATAGCTGAAAGTCTGCTCTTCATATACCAGTGCCGTAGCCGCAGGATTGTTCGCCACTTGTTGTTCAAACAGGTGATGAATGCACAGCGGGTCGGAATAGGCCGTTTGCGGGCCATTACCGATTTTCAGTAGCAGTTTCCTTTCTACTGCCGGTAAAACTTCCAACTGCCGAACCGGCGTTTCTGGAGCGTGTTCCAGCGCTGCCGCCAGACTTTCCAGCGCCTGTTGCATATAACCACACACCCGCTCGGCATCAAACGGCTGGACGATTTGCGCTGTCAGCCCCAGTGCATCACCAAAATCTTCCACCGATAGCGTAAACGGATAGTTAGTCCGCTCCTGTGCACCGAGGAATTCGACGCCGCTCATGATTTCATTCGACGTCGCCGACGATGCATTGTGTCGATAGTTCAGCAAGGTACTAAACAGCGGCGTTCCACCTTGTACGCCACTACAACGTTGAGCCAGCGCCAGCGAGGCATATTCGTGTTCCAATAATCCCGCCAGCCGGTTATGTGCTACCTGTACGCTGTCTCGCACCGAGGTATCATTCATATTCAGGCATAGCGGCAAGGTATTGATGAACAGCCCCATGCCATTTTCAGCCCCTTCACCCGCTGCCATACGTCCAAATAACACGGTGCCAAATACCACCTGCCGCTGTCCACTGGTACGCGACAACACCTGTGCCCAAGCCAAATGGCACAGCGCCGCCAGACTGACACCCAACCGCCGCGCCTGACCACGTAAACTGTCATTTAACTCAGGGGTCAACATCCGGTGCGATTCGACCATCTGCGAACCATCATGGCGAACCTCCGTCAACCCAAACGGTAACGTTGGTTCAGTCACCTCAGCCAACATTTCAGTAAAGAAACGGGTATGTTCTGCCTGACTCATCCCTAACCGGGACTGGGCCACCAGATTACGGAAGGGTGCCGGAGCAGGCAAGCTGCTCTCCTGACCGTCAAGGTATGCCTGAACTTCGTGACTCATCACATCCAGCGCGGTATGGTCGCCAATCAAATGATGCATCAGTTGCAAAACAATCCAGCGACCATCACTCTCCTGTGCCACCACAAAGCGCAACAGCGGTGCCTGTCCCAAATCAAGGCGATATTGGCGTGGGTTAAAACGTTGCGTTAATTGGTCGCTAATCGGCCCATCAGCCGGATCTAATGTCAATTCCGTCACCGACAACCGCACCTGGCGGTAAACAACCTGTGCTGGCACGGATAATCCTTGCCAGATAAAGGCTGTTCGCAGGATGTCATGACGATTAATCACCTGTTGAACCGCCACCAGATAACGATCTAACAGCTTCCGATCAGCAAAGGCCATTTGACCAGCCAACAGATAAGGATCGCCTTCATTTGCCAGCAAATGGTGGAATAAGATCCCATCCTGTAACGGTGATAAGGCATAGATATCCTGAATATTAGCTATCCCGCCCGGTACCTGTTCGACAATGTGATCAATTTCAGACTGAGTGAGATCAATCAGCGGTAACATCGCCGGTGTCAACACGGTGGTAGCCGGTGTAATGACGTTGACCGGCACTTTTTCGACCTGATTCAACGTCAATGTTTGCGCTAGTTCAGACAGTACCGGGGATTGGAACAGATCACGCACTGCCAGCGTTAACCCCAAGTTACGCAGACGTTCAACCATGCGTACCGCGAGTAATGAATGCCCACCCAAAGCAAAGAAGCTGTCGTATCGACCAATCTGTTCAATGCCCAATAATTCACGCCAGATAGCCGCCAGTACGGTTTCGGTTTCTCCCTGTGGCGCAGCGTAAATCTGACGGGCAAAGGCTTCCTCCCCCGGCGCAGGTAACGCCCGACGATCCAACTTGCCGTTAGGCGTCAACGGAAAAGCCTCCAGACGCACAAAGGCCGCCGGTACCATGTAATCAGGTAACAACCCGCTCAGGTGTTCACGCAGGTGGTTAACCAATCCGTCATCCTCTGCCGCCGCCACGTAGGCAACCAGCCGTTTGTCCTGACCATCACCCAAAGCCAGTACCAGCGCTTCACGAACTGCGGGGTGTTCTGTCAATCGAGTTTCAATTTCCCCCGGTTCAATGCGGAAACCACGGATCTTAATCTGTTGGTCATTACGGCCAACAAATACCAGATTGCCATCCGGTAAGTAGCGAGCCAAATCCCCGGTTCGATACATTCGGGCATCAGCAATTTCACTAAATGGGTCTGTAAGGAAACGCTCGTCAGTCAATTCAGAGCGATTGAGATAGCCACGCGCCACACCCGCACCACCAATATAGAGTTCACCCACGGCCCCTAGCGGCACAAGTTGACCAAGGGCATCCAACAGATAGATACAAGTGTTGGCTGTTGGGCGTCCAATAGGAATGAGTTCATCCCCACAATTTGAATAACTTGAATAGTTTGATGGACAACGCCAGCTAGTGGCACAAACGGTGATTTCTGTCGGGCCATAAGCATTGAATACCGTTGCCTTGCCGCACAGCGCCTTAAGTAATGCCGCACTGGGCGCTTCACCCCCCAGTATTAATGTGGGTTTTATCGTTATCGCAGGCAAATCAGCTCCATCCCGCAACAGAGCCGGTGTCAGGCAGGCGTGCGTTACCGCGTGCGCTTCCAGATAATGCCAGAGAAGATTGGGGTCCTGACGAATAGTGTCAACAGGAATATCCAAAGTAGCGCCACTACACAGCGCCATCATGGTTTCCCAGACACTCGCATCAAAGCCAAATGAGGCAAACTGCAACATCCGGCTAGCGGGGAAAATGTCGAATCGGGCGATCTTATCTTGGACAAGGTTGACCAACCCATGATGTTCCACCATTACCCCTTTCGGTGTGCCGGTCGAACCAGAGGTGTAAATCACATACGCCAGATGACGGGCGGTCAATGTAGGCAATTGTGGGTTGCTATCCGGTTGATCAGGTAATGAATTCGGATCAAGGAGAGTCTGCCCGGCAAGCATTTGCTCACCTAATGCTGAACGTCCAACACTATCAGCTAATAAAATAATCGGTTCAGCATCAGTCAAAATATGGGCCAGACGTTCACCCGGATAGGCAGGGTCCAATGGTACGTAAGCACCTCCCGCTTTTAACACCGCCAACAGTGCCACTATCCGCGCTGGTGAGCTTGCTACGCAAATCGCCACCCGTTGGTCCGGCGCTACACCCAGAGCAATAAGTTGATGCGCCAACCGGTTAGCATCGGTATTCAATTCCGCATAACTGAGGGACCGCTCTTCACACTCCAACGCCGTGGCATCCGGGGTTTTCTCCACCTGCTGTTCAAACAGTTGATGAATGCACAACCGCTCAGGGTACGCGGTTTCAGTGGCGTTCCAGGTTTTTAATAACAATGTGCGTTCGGTTGTCGGCAGAATGTCTAATTGCTGTACCGGCATGTCGGGCGTCCGCTCAAGGGAATCCACCAAACTTGCCAACGCCTGTTGCATATAGCCACATATCCGTTCTGGATCGAATGGTTGCACTACTTGAGCTGTCAGCCCTAGATCGGCCCCCCCATCCTCTACCGACAAGACAAACGGATAGTTGGTCCGCTCCTGTGCGCCAAGGAATTCAATACCGCTCATAATTTCATCCGGTGTGACCGGCCGGGTGTTATGTCGATAGTTCAACAGCGCATTAAAAAGTGGCGCTCCACTGGCTACGCCACTGCAACGTTGCGCCAGCGCCAGTGAAGCATGTTCATGTTCCAACAATCCCGCCAGTCGGCTATGTGCTGTGCGTACACTGTCCCGCACCGGGGTATTATCGATATCCAACCGTAACGGCAAAGTGTTAATAAATAGCCCCATGCCACTATCAAATCCTTCACCCGCTTGCATACGTCCAAACAATACGGTGCCAAACACCACTTGTTGCCGACCACTGGTACGCGACAATACCTGCGCCCAAGCCAAATGACACAGCGCCGCCACACTGACGCCCAACCGCCGCGCCTGACCACGTAAGCGATCGTTCAATTCCGCTGTCAGCATCCGGTGAGATTCCGTCACCTGTGAACCATCATGATGTGCTTCCGCCAACCCAAACGGCAGCGTTGGCTCATCCACCTCAGCCAGCATGTCAGTAAAGAAGTGAGTATGTTCTGCCTGACTGACTCCCTGCCGAGCCTGTGCCACTAAATGGCGGAACGGGACCGGCGCAGGCAGACTATCTATTTGCCCCAAGAGGCAAGCCTGTACTTCGTTGTTCATCACCTCTAACGTGGTGTGGTCGCCAATTAGGTGGTGCAACAATTGCAATACAATCCAACGGCCATCACTCTCCTGTGCCACAACGAAACGTAACAACGGTGCCTGATTCAGGTCAATACGATGTCGGCGCGGGTCAAAGCGTTGAGCTAGCTGGTCACTGATCGGTCCATCTGCCGGATCGAGCGTCAATTCCGTCACTGACAAAGGTGCCTGACGGCAAACCACCTGAGCCGGTACAGATAATCCCGCCCAGATAAAGGCAGTACGCAAGATATCATGGCGGTTAATCACCTGTTGAACCGCAGCCAGATAACGGTCTAGTAAAGGCCGTTCAGCAAAAGCCTGTTGAGTGATCAGCAAATAGGGATCACCCTCATTTGCCAACAAATGGTGGAACAAAATACCATCCTGCAACGGTGACAGCGCATAGATATCCTGAATATTGGCAATCCCACCCGGTACTTGCTCAACAATGCGGTCAATTTCAGCTTGTGTCAGATCAATCAGCGGCAACATTGCTGGCGTCAGCACCGTCGTATCCACTGTAATACGGTTATCAGGCACGCTAATTTCGCGATGTTGCGCCAAGGATTGAGCCAATACACTTAATGTCGGATGCTGAAATAGCGTTTGCACCGATAAGCCCAAACCTATACGCCGTAAACGTTCGATCATCCTGACAGCCAACAGCGAGTGACCACCCAAGGCAAAGAAACTGTCATGTCGGCCAATCTGCTCAACATTCAGTAACTCGCGCCAGATAGTGGCTAATGCTATCTCAATTTCCCCTTGTGGCGCTTGGTAAGCCTGGCGAGCAAAGGCGTCCTCCCCCGGTGCGGGCAGCGACCGACGATCCAGTTTACCGTTAGGGGTCAGCGGAAAGGCATCCAAACACACAAAAGCCGCCGGTATCATATAGTCAGGCAAAATATCACTCAGGTACTCACGCAGTCTGGTCGCCAGTTCGTTATCCGCTGGTGCCACCACATAAGCCACCAGACGTTTATCCAGTCCGTCACCCAACGCCAATACCAGCGCTTCACTTACCTCAGAGTGTTCAATTAGTCGTGCTTCAATTTCTCCCGACTCAATGCGGAAACCACGGATTTTAACCTGTTGGTCATTACGGCCGACAAACACCAAATTACCGTCCGGCAAATAGCGGGCCAAATCTCCGGTACGGTACATCCGGGCATCCGCTTCATCACTGAACGGATCATTCAGGAAACGTTCAGCCGTCAATTCAGGACGATTGAGGTAACCACGCGCTACCCCAACACCACCAATATACAATTCTCCCACTGTGCCCAATGGAACTGGCTGGCGGTGTTCATCCAGCAGATAGAGACGTTTGTTGGCAGCCGGGCTACCGATGGGGATGACTCCTCCGGTATAATCGGCCGGGCAATCCCAAGTGGTCGCACACACGGTGGTTTCCGTCGGTCCATAAGCGTTAAACAAATCGGCCCGGCTGCACAGTGCCTGAAATAACGCGGCACTCGGCGCTTCTCCTGCAAATATTAAGGTTGGTTTTACCGCTATCGTCGGTAAATCGGCACCGTCATGAAACATAGCCGGCGTCAAACAGGCATGGGTCACCGCCTGTTCTTCCAAGTAATGCCAGAGACGCTGTGGATCTTGTCGCACTGTTTCGGTAGGAATAACCAGCATGGCCCCACAATTCAGCGCTATCATGATTTCCCAGATACTGGCATCGAAACCAAATGAAGCAAACTGCAACATTCGGCTGGTGGCACAAAAATCAAACTGGGTAATTTGTGTCAGTGTCAAATTAACTACACTACGATGTTCAATCATCACGCCTTTTGGTCTGCCGGTTGAACCGGAGGTGTAAATCACATAGGCCAGATGCTGTGAGGTCAGTCCAGAGACTTGCGGGTTACTATCCGGCTGCTCCGACAAGGTATTCGGATCGAGCACCGTCAGCGTCGCCAGAATGTCTTCACTTAATGCTGCCCGCCCGACATTATCCGCCATCAAAATAACCGGTGTCGCATCAGTGAGCATATAAGCCAGACGTTCACCGGGATAGGCTGGATCTAACGGCACATAGGCCCCGCCTGCTTTCAACACCGCCAACAACCCGATTATCCTCGCGAGTGAGCGTGTCACACAAATCGCCACCCGCTGATCCGGCGCTACGCCTAAAGCGATAAGCTGATGGGCTAACCGATTGGCGCGGATATTGAGTTCCGCGTAGCTGAGCGTCTGGTTTTCATAGATTACTGCTATGGCGTCCGGGGTCTTCTCTGCCTGTTGTTCAAACAACTGATGCACACATAGCTGAGTAGGATATGGCTCTTTGGTCGCATTCAAATTCTCCAGCAATAACTCTCGTTCAGCGGATGACAAAATGTCGATAGCCGTGACAGGTTGTTGAGGCTGGTTCACTATTGCCCGCAATATAGCCTGCAAATAACCCACCTGTCTTTCAATGGTTTCATGGTCGAACAGGGCAGAAGAGTAGTTCAGCTCTCCAACAATTTCGCCCGCCTTCTCCGTTAATTCCAGTTGCAGATCGAATTTCGCTATATCATATCCCAGCTCGAATGGTGTTACCGTCAAGTCCGGTAATTGCCATTCCTCTGTTTCACTCTCTTGCCAGGCAAACATCACCTGGAACAGTGGTGTATGCTCCGGTCTGCGCGGCGGTTGCACAATTTCCACTACCTGCTCGAAAGGCAGATCTTGATGCTCCTGCGCTCCTAGTGTCGTCTGCCGTACACGCCGCAGCAGTGTGACCACATCCGGCATGCCAGATAAATCGATACGCAACGCCAATGTGTTAACAAAGAAACCAAGCAGTGGTTCAATTTCCCGCAAATTACGGTTAGCGCTTGGTATACCAATGACGACATCATCCTGCCCGGACAAGCGTGATAGCAATGCAGCCCAAGCGGTTAACAGCGTCATAAACAGTGTGGTACCGTGCTGTTGCCCCAAATGTTTTAGGGCCTGTACCAACGGAGCATCAATGTGCACCGCTACCCGGCCACCGGTAAATGATTGTTGGAAGGGGCGAGGTCTGTCTATCGGCAACTCAAGCAAGACCGGTGCGTCTGCCAGTGTACGGTGCCAGTAATCACTCTGTGCCTGTACTCCTTCACCAGAAAATACCTGCCGCTGCCAGGCTGCATAATCAGGATATTGAATGGTCAATAGCGGCAATGGATCTGGCTGTTGATTTAGACCAGCAGCGTAAAGTGCAACCAGTTCTGATTCAAATATCTTTAAAGACCAAGCATCGGAGATAATATGATGCTGAGTCAGTAAGAATATATGTTCTTCATCGGCCAGTTGGATCAATGCGCAACGAATGAGGGGACCGCGAGCAAGATCAAACGGCGTTTTGGCTTCCTGTACACACAAGCGCTTAAATTGTTCGTCCACGTTAGATGCTTTACGCAAATCGTATTTTTTCACTGGTAGACCAAATTCCGCCGGTAACAGTTCAACCTGAGGCTGACCATCAACGGTGATAAAAATAGAACGAAGCGCCTCGTGGCGAGCAAACAGGCGATTCAGGGCCTGCTGCCAGGCAGAAAGGTTTAGTCGGCCACGTAAACTCAAGGCTGTCGGAACATGGTAGGTATCACTCACCCCCTCAAATTGCGCCAGAAACCACAGACGCTGTTGACCAAACGATAAGGGCAAGACACTATCACGAGATATTGGCCTAATTGCAGGCAATTTATCATTGGCCGCATGACGTTGTGCGCAGATCTTCTCGGTAAACGCAGACAGTGACGGAAACATAAACAACGTAGCCAACGGCAGATCGACACCGAAAACCGCTATGCGGTTCATCATCCGCACCGCCAACAGGGAATGTCCGCCCAAGGCAAAGAAATTGTCATGTCGGCCAATCTGCTCAACGCCGAGCAATTCACGCCAGATAGCCGCCACTGCAATTTCCATTTCCCCTTGTGGCGCGACATAAATTTGATGGGCAAAGGCATCCTCCCCCGGAGCCGGTAATGCCCGATGATCCAACTTACCATTTGGCGTCAACGGGAAGGCGGCCAGACACACAAAGGCCGCGGGCACCATATAATCAGGCAATATAGCACTCAAATGGGTGTGCAAACTGGCCGCCAGTCCGCTATCCGCTTCGGCTACAACATAGGCAATTAAACGCTTATCCGGTCCATCCCCCAAAACCACTACCCGCGCTTCGCGCACCATAGGGTGTTCTGCCAATCGAGCTTCAATTTCCCCCGGCTCAATGCGGAAACCACGGATTTTAATCTGCTGGTCGCTACGGCCAACAAACACCAGATTGCCATCCGGCAAGTAGCGCACCAAATCCCCGGTCCGGTACATCCGGGCATCGGCAGCATCACTAAATGGATCAGCCAGAAAGCGCTCGTCAGTCAGATCAGGACGATTGAGATAGCCACGAGCAACACCATCGCCACCAATATAGAGTTCCCCTACCGCGCCCAATGGGACTGGCTGGCCGTGGTTATCCAGTAGGTAAAGACGAGTATTCGCCGTCGGACGCCCAATAGGAACCAACACATCAGTATAGTGTGACGGACAACGCCAATTGGTGGCACAGACGGTAATTTCTGTCGGCCCATAGGCATTAAATAGAGTCGCCTGATGACTTAGTGCCCGTAGTAGCACAGGGCTAGGAGCTTCACCGCCCAATATCAAGGTTGGTTTTATTGTTATCGTTGGCAAATCAGCCCCTTCTCGCAACAAAGCCGGGGTCAAGCAGGCATGTGTCACTGATTGCTCTTCCAGGTAATGCCAGAGGCGACGCGGGTCTTGACGAACGGTTTCGGCCGGAATAACCAGACAGGCTCCACTACCTAATGCCATCATGATTTCCCAGACACCGGCATCAAAGCCAAATGAAGCAAACTGTAACATCCGGCTAACAGGGCGAATGTCGAATTGGCTGATTTTATCCCGGATAAGATTGACCAACCCACGATGTTCAATCATCACCCCTTTTGGCGTCCCGGTCGATCCAGAAGTATAAATCACGTAGGCCAGATGGCGTGAGGTCAATGCAGGAACCTGCGGATTGCCGTCCGGCTGGTCAGGTAAGATATTCGGGTCTAGTACCGTCAGCTCCGCAAGCGTTTGCTCACCCAATGCAGCCCGCCCGGTACTATCCACCAACACGATTGTTTTCAACCCCGCCGGGGCTGCATCGGTCAGGATATGCAACAGTCGTTCTCCCGGATAAGCCGGGTCCAACGGCACATAAGCTCCGCCCGCTTTCAGCACCGCCAGCACCGCTATTACCCGCGCCGGTGAACTTGTCATGCAGATCGCCACTCGTTGATCTGGCACGATACCCAAGGCAAGCAGTTGATGGGCAAGCCGGTTAGCGTCAGCATTCAGTTGTCCATAGCTGAGCGTCTGATTTTCATACACCAGCGCCGCAGCCTCTGGGGTTTTCTCCGCTTGTTGTTCAATCAACTGATGGATACAGAGTTGTTCAGGATAAGGGGTTTCTGTCGCGTTCCAGTTTTCCAGCAATAATGTACGTTCCGATGCAGGCAAAACGTTTAGCTCCCGTACCGGCGTTTCCGGTGCCAGTTCAAGGGCATCCACCAGACTTTCCAACGCCTGTTGCATATAGCCGCATACCCGTTCTGAATCAAACGGTTGTACCACCTGAGCAGTCAGCCCCAGTGTGGTGCCGCCATCCTCCACTGACAAGACAAACGGGTAGTTGGTCCGTTCCTGTTCACCCAGAAATTCGATGCCCGGCATTGCCTCATGCGGGATCATCGGTTGCTCATTATGCCGGTAGTTTAATAAGGCACTAAAAAGCGGCGTGCCTCCCTGTACCCCGCTGCAACGTTGAGCCAACGCCAGTGAAGCATGCTCATAATCCAGCAATCCGGCTAATCGGGTATGCGCCACCCTAACGCTATCCTGAACCGGGGTATCATCGATATCCAACCGCAGTGGTAAGGTATTGATAAACAGCCCCATGCCATTGTCAGCCCCTTCCCCCGCCGCCATGCGTCCAAACAGCACGGTGCCAAACACCACTTTCTCTTGTCCGCTGGTACGCGACAACACCTGCGCCCAAGCCTGATGACACAGGGTTGCCAGACTGACGCCCAGACGTCTTGCCTGCGCACGCAGACGATCATTCAGCGTGGGAGACAGCATCCGGTGCGCCTGTACGACCTGAGAACCATCACGATGTACCTCAGTCAGCCCAAACGGTAACGTCGGTTCATCCACTTCTGCCAACATGTCGGTAAAAAATCGGTGAGGTTCTGTCTGGTCAACCCCTTGCCGAGCCTGAGCCACCAGATTGCGGAACGGTACCGGCACCGATAGGTTATCGTCCTGTCCGTCAAGATAGGCCCGCACTTCGCGGTTCATGACTTCCAGCGTAGTATGGTCGCCAATCAGGTGATGCTGTAATTGCAGTACGTACCAACGACCATCCGTTTGCTGTGCTATCACAAAGCGTAACAACGGGGCCTGACTGAGATCGAAACGGTGTTGCCGCGGATCAAAACGTTGCGCCAGTTGGTCACTGACCGGCCCATCAGCCGGGTTTAACGTCAGTTCAGTCACTGACAACAGGGCCTGACGCCAAACCACCTGCGCCGGGATGGATAATCCTTGCCAGATAAAAGCGGTACGCAAAATATCATGGCGGTCAACCACCTGTTGTACCGCAAATAAATAGCGGTCTAACAAACCACGGTCAGCAAAGATCATTGGATAGGCTAGCAAGTAAGGATCACCCTCTTTCGCCAGCAGGTGGTGAAATAAGATACCGTCCTGCAACGGTGACAGCGCATAAATATCTTGAATATTGCCCCCCCCTCCCGGTACCTGCTCGACGATGTGATCAATATCAAGCTGAGTCAAATCAATCAGCGGCAACATCGCTGGCGTCAATTCAGTGGTCGTCGGGGTAATGACATTCGGCGGCACTGCCACAATCTGATGCTGCCCCAATGTTTGGGCCAACTCCGCCAGTATTGGTGATTGAAACAGGTCACGGGCAGATAACGTCAGTCCTAAATGGCGTAGCTGTTCAATCATGCGTATGCCGAGTAGTGAATGGCCGCCCAGTGCAAAGAAGCTGTCATGCCGGCTTATCTGCTCAATACCCAGTAACTCGCGCCAAATAGTAGCCAATGCAATTTCCCGTTCCCCTTGCGGTGCGGCATAAACCTGACGGGCAAAGGCGTCTTCCCCCGGTGTCGGCAATGCCCGGCGATCCAATTTGCCATTAGGCGTTAACGGGAATTCATCCAGACGCACAAAGGCCACCGGCACCATATAATCAGGCAACCGCGCACTTAAATGTTCACGCAAGTGAGTTGGCAATTCGTTATCCGATTCTGCCAGCACATAAGCGACTAATTGCTTGTTCTGCCCTTCACCTAACGCTAATACCACCGCTTCTCGTACTGTCGGATACTCCACCAAGCAGGCTTCAATTTCCCCCGGTTCAATCCGAAAGCCCCGAATTTTCACTTGCTGATCGTTGCGGCCAAGGAATTCTAGATTGCCATCCGGCAGGTAGCGGGCCAAATCCCCGGTCCGGTACATCCGCGCATCTGGGGCATCACTAAATGGATCAACCACAAAGCGTTCAGTGGTCAATTCAGGGCGATTGAGATAACCGCAGGCCACCCCGTCGCCTCCAACATAAATCTCGCCAACCTTTCCCAATGGCACCGGCTGGCCCTGTTCATCCAGTAAGTAAACCCGCGTGTTAGCAATTGGTCGACCAATAGGAATGTTGGTTGTTACTGCGGCCAAAGCATCAATCCGGTATGTGGTGGTGAAGGTGGTGCCTTCGGTCGGTCCATAGGCATTCAATAACTGCTGAGGCGGGCTCTTACGTAAAACTTGGGCAATCACATGGGGATCAAGGATATCGCCGCCGACAATAAGATTTTTCATCTGTGGAAGGACTGGAGATAACTCCGCAGCCAGCCGGTTAAACAGGCCGACACTTAACCATAAGATATTAATTTGATAACGGTCTAATGCCTGTACAAATTCCTGTGGCGTCAACAAAGTCGTGTGATCAATAACTACCAGCGCCCCACCATTGAGCAAAGGGGCCCAGACTTCAAAGGTGCTGGCATCGAACGCAGGGTTAGCTGCAAAGGCAACCCGATCATTGGGTACAATTTCAACATAGCTATTATTAATAACTAGTCGGACCACAGCGCGGTGAGGCACGATCACCCCTTTTGGGGTGCCAGTCGAGCCGGAGGTGTACATAATATACGCTGGCGCGGTACTGGAACAAAGTAAATCAGGATTAAAACCTTCTTCCTCCTTGCTCACGTCAGTCTCATCAGAGAGACGAATCAGCGGAACATCCAGATCAGCCGGGATATCCACTTCTGCACCGGTGAGCAACAATTTGGCTAAGCAATCGTTTATCAGCCAATTTTTTCTCTCGTTCGGCGCTCCGGGATCAATAGGGACATAAACCGCCCCCGCTTTGAGAATAGCCAATTGAGCTACCACCAACTCGATAGATCGCTCTAACAGGATTGCCACATGGTCATTCGGGCCAACCCCTTGTTTAATCAGTTGATGAGTCAGTCGGTTAGCACGAGCATTCAATTCCGCATAACTCAGGACCTTATCCCCTGCTATTAACGCCGTAGCTGTCGGTTTTTTTTCCACTTGTCGTTCAAACAACTGATGGATACCCAACTGATCAGGATAGACGGTTTCAGTGGCGTTCCAGGTTTCCAATAGCAGTGTACGTTCAGCCTCTGACAACAAATTAAGTTTCTGAACAGATATGTCATCACCGACCTTTTCTGACGGTACTTGTACTAATCCAGCGTCAAAGATAATTTCCTTTTTAGCCATGCTATCTTTCATCTACTTACTACCTCAACGAATCTGTTAGTTATTTGAAAACTGTCATTCTCAACAGTCATCACAAATTGTTTTGCCCTTCTTTCTTTCCTCAAAGAAATAAAAACGGGCATACACCAGGCATCAATTAAGATCCTCAAACAGCACATTCTCTTGGACGCTGGATGTAATAGCCCAGTTGATAACTGCATAATTAACAATTCTGCGACAATTATTTTCCTGATAACGGAATAAACGATTCACACAGTGAACCGGCAAAAGATATTCCATTTTTGTTCCTATCTCTTTAATAAGCGCCTTTGATTTTGTGCAATTTTTTATTGGCTGACGCTGAATTCCATAACTAAATAAAAATGGATTTATTGAATATATTTACTGGCATGAGTGCTAAATCCCTGCTGTGTTTTGTCCATTTTGAATTAATATCACATGTAAATTATTTCATAAAAAATTAAACAGTTAGCGAGACAAATTAAACCTCCTGATCCCCAATTAACACTGAATTTACTTTAATAATTCTCTGCAAAATGGACCTACCCATATTCCAGCAGGAAACAGATTGCACCATAAAAAACATGATTTATCATTTAGTTATATTGATTAATGTATATTTATACACGTAAAAATTATCAACCTGCCTGATTACATACTATTTTATAATAATCAAATTATACAACTGATGTAAACGTTAATTATATTTAACACCGACATGAAACAATTTCAAATTAAAACTAACTTCCATATATATTGTTTTGTCATAATAAAATAATACGACTGATGTATATATTAATTATGTTTAATATCACCAATAAATAATTTAAATTTAAAAATAAATTATTTTGAGATTATTTTTAAATAAAAAAGTCACATAATTGATTACTTATTTAAATGTATTTGACTTATTATATAATAGAAAAATAGTAGATTAGGAACTCCAACCACATGGACAGGAAACAGAAGATAGAAGACAGAAGACGGGATACAGAAGACAGCAAAATTGTACGCCCAAACATTTAAAGTGACTAAATGAATAACCGCATCCGGTCAGATGCGGTTGTGTTGTTGTGTTATGAAAGGATGAAATCAGCTTCTGTCAGCGCTTCTCCAACGATTTTCACGCCAAAACCATTTTGGGATAATTCTCCCCCCATATTAATAACGAAATCATTTACATTGTTAACGCTGTCATAGCTGATCACAGCTTCCCCAACGGTACCGGTAAATTCCTCGACAAATTTAATAGTGCCTTTTCCTGCTTCACCCAGATCGAACAATGACAAATCAATCTTGTCTTCACCGGAAATAAAGTCATGAATCCAATCACGCTCAAGGAAAGGTGATTCCTTGGCATTCAAGTAGACAAATGTATCTTTGCCTTCCCCACCCCAAAGATGATCAGCTCCCAGTCCACCGTAAATGATGTCATCACCTGTACCACCCTTCAGAGTATTATTGGCATCATTCCCGATCAGAATGTCATTACCACTGCCGCCAATCGCATTTTCAATTGTGACACCACGGGCGATAGAAATGTTTCCTTTCAAACCACCAACATCCGAGAAAGAAGCTTCATTCAAGTTAATGCGTTGATCCTGAGTAAAACCAGAGAAATCAAAGGTATCATTACCACCCGCATCCCAGGCAGTGAACACGAGTTTGCTCTTTGCATCTTTTGCCGTAAAGAAATCGCGATCAGTGTTGGAATTAAAACCATATACAGTATCATCGGTACGAGTAGTATTATTTGCGCCATACAACGACTGAATAGCAGAAATATCGTTAAGTAATGGCGCAGAAGAATCAATACCTTTAAAGTCCTGTCCGGTATTTTTTTCACTGAAATAACCCATGATGGTATAAGCACCGCTATCTTCAAAATAAGTAGCCTTATTCTTGTAAGTCGGTACTACCTTATCAGACGCATCATAATCAGCCGGATGATCCAACCCCAGTGTATGGCCGATTTCATGAGTAAATGTATGGCGACCATAACCATTCACTCCAATATCGTTTTTTAAGAAAGTACGGCTTTCCGCGTTATACCAAGTTCCGACTTGTTTCAAACCTGGATTCGGCATCTCAGCAAACGCATAATCCCCTGTTAAACTAAAATCAAAGAAACCAAAAGTGACATTCGCCTTACTCGCATCAGAGGTTTCCGTGAATTTAATATTTGCGACATCAGTCCAAGATTGAATTGACAGTTTTGCAGCCGCTTTTTGCTGTTCATTAAATGCTGAAAATCCATAAATACTCCACGGCATGTCATCCGGCTCACTCTCCAGGAAATTATACGTTAATTGGAAAGTTTCAGATTTGTCATTACTCTGATGCCCCCAACGGTAATCACTTCGGATTAACTCTTTCGCCGCATCTTTACTTGGCTCATGCCCAACGACAATATTAGGATCTTTACCTGGAATATAAGCCTGTAGCCAAGTCAATACCTCATTTGCCTTTGCTGAACCACTAACTTCTTCCAAATATGAAATTTTCCTCTTTAAAGACATATATTTCTCCATAAGTTCAAAGCTTAGATATAAAAAACTTTATATTTAATTAAACACCTGTCAATAAAACCTAGAAGTGATGGGCTATCCCGGCCACGCAATTTAAAATCCCTGTCCATAAAAGTAACACTAAAGTTAATTACGTAAAAAACAATTAACATATTTTTTTAATATAAACATGATAAAAGTAGCATAAAACAAATAAACAATTGTTTTATATAACATAGCTATTTAAGACAAAAAATATCGCTAATTTTTATCAGTATTTTCTTTTAAAATTATTACCAATTTAATTATCCATATAGTAAACTTAAAAAATTTTATAAAGTCATTATTAATAATTTTATTAAGCAACTATTAAAACAAGCCCAAAAAATAAGGGCAATATGTATTACCAGATAATACTTTATCTATTATATAAAGTTTTTTCCTGAGAGAATTAAATTGGATTGCTATGAAAAAATGGCAGTATCAATTATAAATGATTTCATTCGTTTAAAAAATAAGAGTTAATATATAATGGAAGAATTTAATCATTTACAGATTATTATGAGCTGAATTTGTTTTTTCGTCATTATCTTTGGCATTAAATTTTGCTATTACATGGCGAAGGGGAATCTGGTCGGCTTTTCAAGTTAAAAACCTGGTAGAAGTTATCGAGCTTTACTACCAAATACAGATAAAGCTGCTAGTTACTTAGAGTGCTAGAAGGGAATCTTTGAACTATCTTTGCTTCACACTTTAAGTTAAACAATTATGCATCAACACAAGAGTTGGTATATATACCCAATGGATTTCAAGATGCATCGCGACGGCAAGGTAGCGAATCCCCGGGAGCATAGCGAACTGTGTGACCAGAGTGAGGTGAATGCAGCCAACAAAGAGGCCACTTGAAAGATGACGGGTATATATATGAAATAAAACCAGATTATAATTATATCTTTATGATTTTTAATTTATTCAAAAATATGGCAGACAAAATCATCCCGATTTTATGAATTATCCCCAAAAATTGAGCAATTAAACACACGTTTATCAAGGTCTGAGCCCTGTATTTTACTGAACTCAGACTCTTTAATTTTTACTTGATTCGGTAATGATTTCGGTAATAAATGGGGACTTCAATTCTACCGACAACTATATTATCACTCGCTAAATAGTCACTTATTCATTACCGGAATGCTTCCACGTAACCAACTGCCTAATTTACGCTGGTAAAATGGCTGCGTATGCTGAATCAAATAATGGCTGATACCACTCTCTTTTTCATCAACTAGACAGAAGTCAATCGGCTCTTCTTCCGATGTGTATTCACAAGCAATAGTGCCCGCTTCATGGATTAGTTGTTCAATTTCGTCTGCGGTACCATTTATTTCCAGTCCAATTAATAAATTAGGGTTTTCATCCACATTTTTATCATAGACTTGTATGATAAAAGCACGGCGAACAGGTTTACGTTGGCTAAATAAACTGACCAAAGCTTCAATGAGCTGCGCAGGATATTCTTCCGGTTGGCTAAGTGTTAGCTTACTACCACTTGGAACATCAATCTCAACCGAAACTAATTCACTCAGTGAACCCATAAAAATCTCCAATCAGTTTTTTTAGATAAAATAAATTTATTTCGCCTTCGCCAACAACAAATTAGCAATCGAACGAACCCCATAACCTGTTGCACCAGCGGACCAATGTTCTACCGCGGATTTACGATAAGTTGCCGAGCAATCAATGTGAATCCAACCTTTTTGGTATTCTTCCACAAAGTGAGACAAGAAAGCCGCCGCAGTACTAGCACCCGCAGTATGCGATGACGCAGCAACGTTGTTCAGGTCAGCAAAATTTGATGGCAGTTGGCTACGATGGAATTCAGCTAATGGTAAACGCCAGAATAGTTCATTCTCGGATGCAGCAGCCGCCAACAGATCAGCCGCCAGTTTGTCATCAAAGCTGAATATAGAGTGGTAGTCATTACCCACAGCCGTTTTCGCCGCACCGGTCAAGGTTGCCGCATCAATGATTAATTTCGCTTTCTCTTTGCTGGCATCAATTAAACCATCAGCCAGCACCAGACGACCTTCCGCATCCGTATTCATCACTTCAACAGATTTGCCATTACGGTAATGAATAACATCACCCAGTTTAAAGGCGTTACCACTGACCATGTTATCCGCTATGCAGAGGAATAGTTTAACTCGTTGTTTCAAACCACGACTGATTGCCAGCGCCAATGCACCTGCCAAGGTTGCGGCTCCACCCATATCCGATTTCATGGAATCCATAAAGGAAGATTGTTTCAGGCTGTAGCCGCCAGTATCAAATGTGATGCCTTTACCTACCAAACAGGCAAACACCGGCGCTTGCAGGTTGCCAGTTGGGTTGTAATCCAACGCCAATAGAATCGGATCGCGAGAAGAACCACGGCCAACGGTGTGAATGCCAGCATAACCCTGTTCACGTAAATCTTCGCCTTTAATAATGCGATAACTGACTGATTCACCAGCCATACAACACATCAGGTCAATCGCACGCTTCGCCAATTGTTCCGGCCCAAGCTCTTCCGCTGACATATTGATGGTGTCACGCACCCAATCAATAATTTTAATTCTGCTTTCCAGTTCCTGTTTTTCAGCCGCGGGCAGTTGAGGCCATTCAATAGAACGATTACCTTTCGGCGCACGGAATCCTTGCCAGAAAGCCCAACTTTTCTCTAAATCCCAACCTTCGCCCACCAGAGACACATGACGAATTCCCTGCCCGTCAATTTTACGCCCGGCACGTTGCACTGCCCCTAATTTACCTTTACCAACCAGATGAATCGTCACCCCTTGATCACTGGAACTAATCAGCGCTTTTTCACCCCAGCAAGCTGCTGCTGGTTCATAAGACAGTGTTATTGGCATGATTTGTTTATTCATTCTTTTCTCACCTCTTATTATTACCGCTTGATGGCAGTGAGGAGCTTATTTAAGCTTCTACCGATATAATTCTTCGTCTGCCAGATATTCATCCTATAAAAAAACCGGCCAAAGCCAGTTTTTCATTGAAGAGCAGCCTACCTTAAAACGATAGTGGATAAATAACAAATTAATGCTATTTGTTATTCAAATTCATCCAACCAAACAAGCAGGATCGCTTCCAAAATCTTTTCACTGGATTTTTCAGGTGCATCATCAAAATCATCCAGTTCACAGATCCACTGGTGCATATCAGTAAAGCGAACCGTTTTTGGATCTACCTCAGGAAATTTGTCATATAGCGCTTCACCAATTTCACGACTATTGGACCATTTCAGGCTCATTTATTTTTCTCCTGCCAATCAGTGCTCACGGGCATGGTTAATGGTGTATTTTGGAATTTCTACCACCAAATCTTCGTCAGAAACTCTAGCTTGACAACTCAGACGACTTTCCGGCTCCAGCCCCCAAGCTTTATCCAGCATGTCATCTTCCAGTTCAGAGCTCTCTTCCAGTGAATCGAAACCTTCACGAACGATACAATGGCAAGTGGTGCAAGCACAGGATTTTTCACACGCATGCTCGATTTCAATCCCATTGCGCAATGCAACATTCAGAATGGATTCCCCTTCTTTGGCTTCCAGAACTGCGCCATCGGGGCAAAGATCGTTATGAGGTAAAAATACAATTTTTGGCATAATTAAATCTCGTCCACAGAATGGCCCGCCAACGCCCGACGAATAGATGAGTCCATCCGGCGTGCAGCGAATTCCTGCGTTTGCTTATCCAGTTGTTTAATCGCGTTTTCAATAATTTCAGGATCATTGCCCTGAACGCTTGTTATAAGTATTTCCACGGCAGCATCAATTGCCGCCTGTTCTTGTTCATTCAGTAGATCGGCATCTTTTTCTAACGCACTGGTGACACTTTCCAGTACTCGCGCCGCTTCAACTTTTTGTTCTGCCAGTTTGCGCGCACTGATATCTTCCTGAGCATTTGCCATAGAGTCTTTTATCATGCGAGCGATTTCTCCATCAGATAAGCCATAGGAAGGCTTCACCTGAATAGAAGCTTCGACGCCAGTGGATTTCTCCAACGCGCTGACACTCAGCAAGCCATCAGCATCTACCTGGAAAGTAACCCGGATATGAGCCCCACCAGCGGGTAATGGCGGAATACCACGTAGGGTAAAACGGGCTAGTGAACGGCAATCACTGACCAATTCCCTTTCCCCTTGCACTACATGAATACTCATTGCACTCTGGCCGTCTTTGAAGGTAGTGAACTCCTGCGCTTTGGCAACTGGAATGGTCGTATTACGTGGGATAATTTTTTCAACCAAACCTCCCATCGTTTCCAACCCAAGTGAAAGCGGAATCACATCCAACAACAGCATGTCGCTATCTGGTTTGTTACCCACCAGAATATCCGCCTGAATCGAAGCACCCACAGCAACCACTTTATCAGGATCAATGGAAGTCAGCGGTTCGCGGCCAAAAAACTCGCCAACCATGTGACGAACCAATGGTACACGGGTTGAACCACCCACCATAACCACCTGTAAAACCTCATCCGCAGAGACTTCTGCATCTTTCAATGCCCGACGACTTGCCAGTAAAGTCCGTTTTATCAATGGTGTTATTAGGGCTTCAAATTCGCAACGGGTGATTTTACCCTGCCAGCCGCCAATGTTTATTTCTGCAATATCAGCATCACTCAAGGCGATTTTTACCTGAGTAGCCATATCTAATAGCTGGCGTTGCAAACTATGGTCATTTCGATCGCCAATACCCGCCTGTTCACGGACCCAATCAGCCAGTATCAAATCGAAATCATCACCACCCAGCGCAGTGTCACCACCGGTTGCCAGCACCTCAAAAACACCACGGCTTAACCGCAAAATAGAAACGTCAAAGGTACCGCCGCCTAAATCATAAACCGCAATGACACCTTCTTGACCAGAGTCCAGTCCGTAGGCAATCGCAGCGGCAGTTGGTTCATTAAGCAAACGCAGAACGTGTAATCCAGCTAATCGCGCCGCATCTTTTGTTCCCTGACGCTGTGCGTCATCAAAGTAGGCAGGAACAGTGATCACAACACCATCAAGCTTACCATCCAGTGTTTCTTCTGCACGCTGCGCCAGCAATTTAAGAATTTCAGAAGAAACCTGAATAGGATCAACCATACCCGCTGCGGTGTTGATTAACGGCAACCCGTTTTCACTCGCTTGAAATTGATAAGGAAGATTTGGATAACGTTGCTGAATGTCAGCCAGAGAACGTCCCATCATACGTTTTACTGAACTGATAGTATTAGCAGGATCACACGCGGCCTGTTGACGGGCCTGCCAACCAATTTCAAGCCCCTTTTCATGGTAACGAACAACCGAAGGAAGCAGATAACGATCTTCACTATCCATCAATGTTTCCGCTTGCCCACTGCGAACAGTGGCAACTAATGAATGTGTCGTGCCTAAATCAATACCGGCAGCTAAACGACGTTGATGTGGTACAGCGGATAACCCCGGCTCGCTAATTTGTAATAAAGCCATATACGCCTTCCTTAAAAGTCGTCCAGTAAACGTTCTTCCAGTTGCTCAACCTGCTGTTGCAATTTATCCAGAAAACGTAATTTGCGCACCGTATCGGCTGCTTGTTCCCACTGCTGTTCATCCAATCGCTGCACCATTTGCTGACTACGGGTTTTAATCATCCCATTCAGGTGAGCAGCAAAATCAGCCAATGCCACTTCTGGATTAGCTTTGTCGGCAATACATTCCAACTCTTCCCGCAACATAAGCTGTTCCATCAGGAAAGCGTTGTCATTCATGGTGTGCTGTTCGTTGGCTAAATCAAAACCATGCAAAGAGAGCATATATTCAGCGCGTTTCAGTGGATGTTTGAGCGTTTGATAACCGTCATTGATAGTCGCGGCTTGCTGCAACGCCAGCGTTTTTTCACGCTCTGGCTGATTAGCAAAGCGATCCGGATGAAACTGACGCTGCAACTCTTGATAACAGCTTGCCAGTTGTTCACGATCAACAGCATAACGAGCCGGCAGCCCAAATAAAGTGAAATAGTCCATAATCTAAACTTACTCTGGATTTGGCCGAAAAACGGAATTAAACGTTAAAACTCTCTCCACAACCACATTCACTGGAAACATTTGGGTTGTTGAACTTAAAGCCTTCGTTAAGGCCCTCTTTAACAAAATCCAGCTCTGTACCGTCGAGATAGACCATGCTCTTGCCATCTACGATAACTTTGACACCCTTATCTTCAAACACTGTGTCGTCTTCGTTAATCATATCGGCAAATTCAAGCAGGTAGGCCATACCTGAACAGCCTGATGTTCTGACGCCCAGACGCAAACCAACACCTTTTCCACGGTTACTCAGGAATGATGAAACGCGTTGTGCAGCACTTTCTGTAAGGGAAATTGACATACAACAACCTCACTTATTAAAACCAGCAAAGGCGGATACCGGATGGTATGTAACAACCCGTATCCACCAAATTTTTTTCTATCTTGTTATTATCAAGGGCCGTTATCTGCCCTGGCGTTTACTTTTGTAATCCGCAATCGCTGCTTTAATCGCATCTTCCGCCAGAATAGAACAGTGGATTTTCACTGGTGGCAGTTCTAATTCATCGGCAATTTCAGTATTTTTAATCGCTTCCGCCTGCTCCAGAGATTTGCCCTTCATCCATTCTGTGACTAAAGAGCTGGACGCAATCGCAGAACCGCAACCGTAAGTTTTGAAACGCGCATCTTCAATAATGCCTTCATTATTGACTTTGATTTGCAGTTTCATCACGTCGCCACACGCAGGGGCGCCGACCATGCCGCTGCCAACCATTGGATCTTCACTATCGAAAGAACCGACGTTACGTGGATTTTCATAGTGATCAATTACTTTTTCGCTGTAAGCCATGTTGTTACTCCTGAAACCGTCTGATTAATGATGAGACCATTCGATACTGTTTAGATCCACACCTTGTTTAAACATTTCCCACAGTGGAGAAAGTTCACGCAGGCGGCCAATAGATTTGTGAATCAGTTCAATGGCGTAGTCGATCTCTTCTTCTGTTGTAAAGCGCCCTAAAGAGAAACGGATAGAGCTGTGAGCCAGTTCGTCATTCATCCCCAACGCACGCAATACGTAGGAGGGCTCCAAACTGGCAGAAGTACATGCAGAACCCGAAGAAACCGCCAGATCTTTTAATGACATCATCAGTGATTCACCTTCAACATAGTTGAAGCTGACATTCAGAATATGCGGAGCGCCGTGCTCCAAATCTCCGTTAAGGAAGACCTCTTCGATATCTTTGATACCCTGCCACAGACGCAACCGCAGGCCGCGCAGACGCTGAGATTCACTCTCCATTTCCTGCCTGGCAATACGATAAGCTTCACCCATACCCACAATCTGATGAACAGGCAAAGTACCAGAACGCATACCGCGTTCATGGCCGCCGCCATGTTGCTGTGCTTCAATACGAATGCGTGGTTTACGGCGAACGTACAGTGCGCCAATTCCCATCGGCCCGTAAATTTTATGGGCGGAGAAAGACATCAAATCGACTTTCAGTTTGGTTAAGTCAATTGGCAGTTTGCCTACGCTCTGAGTGGCATCAACATGGAAAACGATACCGCGGCTGCGACACATTTCACCGATGGCGGCAATATCCTGCACCACGCCAATTTCATTGTTAACATGCATGATAGAAATCAGAATGGTGTCATCACGCACTGCGGCTTCCAGATCGTTTAAATCAATCAACCCGTTGCTCTGAGGCGCCAAATAAGTGACTTCAAACCCTTCACGTTCCAATTGACGGCAAGTGTCCAGAACCGCTTTATGTTCGGTTTTGCTGGTGATGATGTGCTTGCCCTTTTTCTGGTAAAAATTAGCCGCGCCTTTGATGGCAAGATTGTCAGACTCCGTTGCGCCAGAAGTAAAAACAATTTCTCGCGGGTCCGCACCCACCAAATCAGCAATCTGATTACGGGCAATATCAACCGCTTCTTCAGCCTGCCAGCCAAAACGGTGTGAACGAGAAGCGGGATTACCAAATATCCCGTCCCTGGTCAGATAGTTCATCATTTTTTCAGCAACACGCGGATCAACCGGCGTCGTTGCTGAGTAATCTAAATAAATTGGTAATTTCATTGCTCACATGCTCCCTACTTCTAATACTTCAATTCATCACAAGCTCTGCTTATGGGCGCAGATTGACATTAATTGTTTCTTGTGCTCTACCGTGAGGTGTACGGCGTTTATCGTTATCCTGGCGACCAGCAACGTCCAATACTTCTTGGTTATTGACTAATTCTTCTAGACTGATACTGCTCAGGAAACCGGTAATACGATCACTTAAATCGCGCCATAAAGCATGAGTCAGGCAGCGATCACCGCCCTGACACCCTTCTCTACCCTGACAACGGGTAGCATCTACCGATTCATCAACTGCGAAAATCACTTCGGCAACAACAATTTCACTGGCATCTTTGCCCAATAAGTAACCACCACCCGGACCACGGACACTTGAAACCAGACCATTTTTGCGCAAGCGAGAAAATAACTGTTCAAGATAGGAGAGGGAAATACCCTGACGTTCAGAAATGTCGGCCAGTGGTACCGGGCCTTCTTGTGAGTGCAACGCCACATCAAGCATGGCAGTTACTGCATAACGCCCTTTAGATGTCAATCTCATAAATGAATTACCCCGTGGTGAAATATGAGCGAAATTGTGTCATTCCTGAGTATTTTAGTCAACTATTTAACCTAGTAATTTACTCAACTATTTCTTCGCCCATTTTTCAACAGAGGACAAGATGCCACGCAGAATATTCAGTTCCTGCATCTCAGGCCGGGCACGGGTAAAAAGCCGCCTTAATCTATTCATTATCTGGCCGGGATGCGCTTTTCTGATGAAACCAGAATCATTTAACACACGTTCAAGATGATGATAAAAGCGTTCCATATCATCAGCTAATGGATATTCCACTTCATCAGTTTTTCGCTCATTTTTATCCTGACGCGCTAAATAAGCCATACGGATTTCATAACTGACAAGCTGAACCGCCATCGCCAGATTTAATGAACCGTACTCGGGGTTAGTTGGGATATTCAGATGATAATGGCACTTCTGCAATTCTTCATTGGTCAACCCTACTCGCTCACGGCCAAAAACAATGGCAACCGACGCGTGTTCAGCCTCTTGAACACTACGTTCACCACATTCACGAGGTTCCACCATCGGCCATGATAACGTTCTTGAACGGGCGCTGGTGCCAATCACCAATCCACAACCGGCCAGCGCTTTATCCAAACTATCGACCATCGTCGCATTACCAATAACATCGCTGGCGCCAGCAGAAAGTGCAATCGCGTGAGAATCTGGCTGAACCAGTGGATTAACCAAATAAAGATTAGTTAATCCCATTGTTTTCATTGCCCGGGCGGTTGACCCCATATTCCCGGTGTGGGAAGTTTCAACCAGGATAATGCGGATATTTTCTAACATGGCAACTTCTGAATAGTCTGGATGGTTATAAGAACCAAATATCTTAACACAACATTAGTATTTTTCCGAATTACTGCTATACTATGCGCCGATTAATTACCCGTTCTTTAACATCCTGGTGGAAGATATCCCATGCATCCGATGCTGACCATCGCCATACGCGCTGCGCGTAAAGCTGGCAACCTAATTGCTAAAAACTATGAAACTCCCGATGCGGTTGAAGCGAGCCAAAAAGGCAGTAACGACTTTGTTACCAATGTTGACAAAGCCGCAGAAGCGCTCATTATCGACGTTATTCGCAAATCTTATCCCAAACACTCGATTATTACCGAAGAGAGTGGCGAGCTGCTAGGCGAAGAGACTGATATTCAATGGGTAATCGATCCACTGGATGGCACGACCAACTTTATCAAACGCCTCCCTCACTTCGCCGTTTCTATTGCGGTACGCATTAAAGGCCGTACTGAAGTTGCGGTTGTTTACGATCCAATGCGTAATGAGCTTTTCACCGCAACCCGCGGTCAAGGGGCACAGTTGAATGGCTACCGTCTGCGTGGCACTAATGCCCGCGATCTGGATGGCACTATTCTGGCAACAGGTTTCCCATTCAAAGCAAAACATCATTCCACTGTTTTTATTAATACTTTGGGTAAATTATTTGTTCGTTGTGCTGATTTCCGTCGTACAGGCTCCGCTGCTCTGGACCTGGCTTATGTTGCGGCTGGTCGGGTAGATGGTTACTTTGAAATTGGCCTAAAACCGTGGGATTTTATGGGCGGCGAGCTGTTAGTTCGTGAATCTGGCGGTATCGTAACTGATTTCGTTGGCGGTCATAATTACATTCATTCCGGCAACCTTGTCGCAGGTAATCCACGCGTTGTTAAAGACATTCTGGCCGAAATGCGTGATGAATTATCAGAAGCATTGAAACGTTAATTCAAGTGAATTCTAAATAGAATTGCAAGACGGTATTTTAGGTAGACCGCAAAAAATGCGGTCTACTCTGCGATTGATTTAACTAGCAATAAAGACCACTGTTACTCCGCTAACCAATAAACAGCTTCATAAGGCTGTAGCTGCATATTTTCTACAGGTAACTGGTTTTCAGGATAGTTCCCCATCAATTTCACCCATGAACAGTGGGATAAAGAAGCATCCAACGACCACTCTTGCACTTCTGCGCTGAGGTTAGCAATAACCAGCAACGTTTGGTTTTCCCAACGGCGAACATAACACCATAGCCAAGGGTGAGACGGCAACAAATCCTCATAACTGCCATAAGTCAATACCGGATATGTTTTACGCAGTTTTATCAAGCGGGCATAACAATGGAAAACTGAATCCTCATCCTGGATGGCATTTTCAGCGTTCACAGCCTGGTAATCACTATTCAACGCTATCCACGGCTTCCCTTGAGTAAACCCGGCATTGGCAGTCGCATCCCATTGCATCGGCGTTCGCCCATTATCACGAGATTTCTTCGCTAAGACCGATAAGATTTGCTGTTTATCACTGCCCTGCTCAATCTTCTCTTGATAAATATTTAAACTTTCTATATCCCGATACTCTTCAATATGCGAAAAATGAGGGTTAGTCATTCCCAGTTCTTCCCCTTGATAGATATAAGGGGTTCCCTGCATGCCATGCAGTACCATTGCCAACATTTTGGCGGACGGCACCCGCCAAACACCTTCACCGCCAAAGCGTGAAACAATACGCGGCTGATCGTGATTACACCAGAAAAGCGCATTCCATGCCCGTTCGTACATGCCTTGCTGCCACTTGACAAAAATTTTCTTCAATTCAATAAAATCAGGCGGCGCCGCAACCCATTTTTCACCATTAGGGTAATCGACTTTTAAGTGATGGAAAGCAAAAACCATCGACAACTCTTCACCATCCAATGAAGAATAGCGTTGACAATGTTCCAGTGAGGTAGAAGACATCTCCCCGACCGTCATCACTCCGGCAGGCTGGAATACTTCTCTGTTCATTTCTTGCAGAAATTCATGAATACGCGGGCCATCAGTGTAGAACTGACGCCCATCTCCCTGAGTTGATTCAGGGAAGTCTTGCTGCTTAGAAACCAGGTTAATGACATCCAGACGGAAGCCATCAACACCAAGGCCAGCCCAGAATTCACAAATCTTTTTCAGTTCAGCCCGTACAGGTTCATGCTCCCAGTTTAGATCGGCCTGCTCAACAGCAAACAAGTGCAAATAATACTGTTGGCTTGCTTCATGCCACGCCCAAGCATTGCCGCCAAATTTCGACGCCCAATTATTAGGCGGGGTTTCAGGTACCCCATCCCGCCAAATGTAATATTGCCGATAAGGGCTATCAATATCCTGTGCTTGTTTAAACCAAGGGTGTTGAGTCGATGTATGGTTGAAAACAATATCTACGATGACACGGATATCACGTTGATGTGCCTCATCAACCAAACGCTTAAAATCATCCATTGAGCCATAAGCCGGATCAATCGCACAATAATCAGCGACATCATAACCGTTATCTACCTGTGGCGAGCGGTAAAAAGGCGTCACCCAAATAGCGTCTACACCCAGTTTCTTCAAATAATCAAGCCGATAAGTAATGCCGTTAAGATCGCCCGTTCCGCTACCTGTCGTATCCTGGAAACTCTTAGGATATATCTGATAGATGACGCCTTGTAACCACCACGGAATGATTTTGTCCATCAAAAACACCTTATCAATATATTTCCTGAATTAAATAGCCATGAATTGAATAACCACATCATTCAGCAGCTAACATACCGGTCATATTCTTCTTCCGATACACAACGGTAGTGAGAATCAACGGAACAATAATGGCGACAAGCATAGCTAATGCGTAAATTAGCCAAAATTGCGGTTTGATCGAAAGAATACCTGGCAAGCCACCCACACCAATACCGTTTGCCAATACACCACCCAACCCACAAATCAACCCGGCTAAACTAGAACCAATCATGGCACAGAGCATAGGGAATCGATATTTGATATTAATACCGTACATTGCCGGCTCAGTGACGCCCAGATAGGCGGAAATAGCCGCAGGTACGGATACTTCACGTTCATTATGTTTTTTACTGATTAAAATAATACCAACAACTGCGGAGCCCTGAGCAATATTGGATAATGCAATAATAGGCCATATCGGTGTTCCTCCTATACTCTGCACCATCTGCATATCTATGGCTAATGTGGTTTGATGGATACCTGTAATCACCAATGGCGCGTAAAAGAATCCAAATAAAGCTGCACCAATAGGCGCAAAACTTCCCGTCATCAATGCCTTAACAACCCAAGCAACTCCATCACCCATTAACCGACCAAATGGCCCAATAAGGCTATGTGCTAAAAAAGTCGCCAATATTAACGAAACTACCGGAACAATGACTAAATAGAGATAACTAGGAACCACCCGTTTTAACTGAACTTCAATCCACCCCAAAGTAACGCCCGCCAAAAGTGACGGAATAACCTGCGCCTGATAACCCACTTTTCCAATCGTGAACAGGCCAAAATTCCATAGTTCAGGGATTTGTTGCCCTAAATGATAAGCATTCATTAATTGCGGCGAGACCAGTGTTACTCCCAATATAATGCCTAATATTGGTGTTCCACCCATCATCCTAACCGCCGACCAACAAATACCCACTGGCAGATAGAAGAATATTGCCTCTCCTAACAGCCACAGAAAATCATATATTGTTTTCCAAATAGGATATGTTTGAGCTAAAGTTTTACCTTCACTAAAAGGAATATCACCAATAATGTTACGGAAACCTAGAATGAGTCCGCCACTAATTAATGCTGGTAAGAGAGGAAAAAATATCTCCGCAAACTTAGAAATGAAGCGCTCTTGCCATTTCATATTTTTCTTCTCAACCTGTTGTTTATCTTTTTTGTTCAATTCAGATTGACCAAGATAACTATTTAAAACCTTATAATAATCGCCAACATTAGTGCCTATCACTACCTGGAATTGCCCTGCATTGGTAAAACAGCCCTTAACCATCGGTAAGTTCTTTATCTCATCCGGCTTGGCTTTAACTGGTTCAACTAATACAAACCTCAATCGGGTAATACAATGACTTACACTGGCTATATTTTCACAACCACCGATTAATGTAATTAGTTTTTCTATATCTTTAGAATTTATTTTGTTTTTCATAACAGCCAGTCATCATAAGTGAATATCAATTACTAATTAGCATGCTTAGTAAACTAATTTCATCCTAATATCATTTGGTTATGCTTGTCATGGGAACGTTCCCAAAAATGGGTTGAAGATCACATTGAAACGGCAATATTTCTTATTTTTAAGCCAACTTACTCGGAATGATTACTTGTTGTTTAGGGTATTGCTGGTTTATCTGAGCAATTAATTGACCAGCCGCATATTTACCTGCCTCACTATAACCCAGATCAATAGAAAGCGTGTTAGGGTATAAAAAGTTCAACAAAGGTGTATTACCAATGCTACCTATTTGTATATCTTCCCGATTATTTTGCTGCAAATATTTATATGCACCTAAAGCCAAACTATCGGTTGCACAGATTAAAGCTGTTGTTTTCTCTCTCAATACCTTATTAACATGCTGAAACCCACTCTGATAGCTTAAATCACATTGGGCGGAAAGTGGGTGCAGATCTTTCTGTTCACAACAAGCTAGATAAGATTGATGGCGAAGCAAACCTGTCGTGGTATCACAATCATCTACGCCGAGAAAACTGATATTTCTGTGTCCCCGCCGATAGAATTCATTCATCAATAAACGCACAGCACCAATATCGTCATAACATACAGAAGAAAAACCCGTATATTCGCGGGCAAATACCACTATTTTGTCACGCCAAGGGCAGAGGAGCTCTTCTGACAATCCAGTGAAACCGAACAAAATAATGCCATCTGCATGACGCAATGCCAATTGACGTAGATGTTCCTGTAAAAGCTGTAGATCAAAATTACTTTCCATAATAATCGGATCGTAACCACGCTGGTAAAACAGAGGTAACATGGTACTTATCGATAAATTCTCTGAAAAAGATCCCAGACGCGACACAATTAAGGCTATGATTTTGTCACTTTTCACTCGCATCGCTCTTGCTGATTTAGATGGAACAAAATTATTTTGTTGGATAATCGCCTCAACTCTTTCACGTACTTGTGGACTTACGCTATTTTCATTGTTTAATACCCGCGAAACGGTTGATTTACCGACATTAGCCAAACGAGCGATATCTTTTATTGTTAATTTATTCGACATGATATCTCATAAAAATATTATTTGAGATACTTAGTTTCTTACAAAAATATTGTAAGAAACTAAATTTATATTATTAATAATTATGAGCTTTAACCTGTGGCCGCAAGAAGATAGCAGGAAAAGCAACCAAAGCCATCATCCAGAAAATGCCGCTGTGCAGATAATCATACATAAATCCGGCAATGACCGTCATGATAGCGATCCCACCCCCCATTGCCAATGCGGAATAAGCCGCTTGCAAACGCACAATTTCCCCTTCCTTTCTCGCACCGATAAAACGCATCGCAGCCAAATGGCAGACGGTGAATGTGCCACAATGCAATATTTGAACAACAATCAACACCGGTAATGCGGTGAATGTTCCCATCAATCCCCAGCGAACAACACCACATATACCAGAAAGCAGCAAAAGATTACGGGCATTCCAGCGGCGAAATAATTTATTACTCAGAGTAAAAATAATCACTTCAGCCACTACGCCCAATGACCAGAGATAACCGACTACCGAGGCAGAATAACCTGCGTTTTCCCAGTAAATTGCACTGAAACTGTAATATCCCGCGTGGGCGCCCTGCAATAAAGCCACACATAACAAGAATCGGCGTACTGATTTTTCAGACAACAACTGTTTAAATGACACAACATCCACTTTGGCAGATTTGGTTTCACCAACCGGCATGATAGAGGGCCGAAATAATGTCACCAACAAGGTAGAGAAGACGCTAAACAATATCGTGATGAGGATGGCCCGATGTCCCCAGACAGAGATCAATTCCCCGGTTAATGCTGAACTGATAATAAAGGCAATTGAACCCCAAACCCGTATTTTGCCGTAATCAAAAGAAAATTGTTTTTGCCATGTTCCTGCCAACGCATCACCCAATGGCATCATCGGCGAAAAAAATAGATTGAAGCCGACCATAATGAACAGGAGCCACGCCCAATGATTTCCTAATGTAAAACCAACAGCGAAAATCAGAGTCAGTAATGCCAATATACGCAGCGCAAGAATAAGTTTTGCGGGATCTTTAACTGTAGGCGCAATTAATAAACTTCCCAGGAAACGGGAAACCAAACCAGCCCCCAATAAAATCCCTATCATATCGTGCTCTATACCTTCACCCTGGAGCCAGGTTGCCCAGAAAGGTAAAAATATCCCGTAAGAAAAGAAATATGTGAAGTAATCTAACGCCAGCCAGCGCGTCGATCGAATAACCATTAATCCCCCTGGTAAAAAATGCAAAAAACCCGCCCTTAACTAACTTAGTTAACTCAAGAAACTAGATATTGAGCGTTATCTTGAAGTGGATCTTCCCCGGAGGAAAATCCACACATCACTCCTCAATATCTCACTTAAGCAAACGATGTTAGCCGGAGCAGGTTTTGTAACAATCTATTGAAATTTTAATTTATGCGTAAACCGGATATTTCGCGCAAATAGCCAGAACTTTCTGCTTAATTGCTTCAATGGTCGCTTCATCATTGATGTTGTCCAATACATCACACATCCAGCCAGCCAATTCACGCGCTTCTGCTTGTTTAAAGCCACGACGGGTAATCGCAGGCGTACCGATACGCACACCAGAAGTCACAAATGGGCTCTTCGGATCATTAGGCACACTATTTTTGTTTACCGTGATATTTGCACGGCCCAACGCAGCATCGGCATCTTTACCAGTGATATCTTTGTCAACCAAATCCAACAGGAACAGGTGGTTTTCTGTACCGCCAGAAACCACTTTGTAACCACGTGCCAAAAACACTTCAACCATCGCTTTTGCGTTATCAGCAACCTGATGTTGATATGCTTTGAATTCTGGTTCCATTGCTTCTTTCAATGCCACCGCTTTACCCGCGATAACATGCATCAGAGGCCCACCCTGACAACCAGGGAACACAGAAGAATTCAGCTTTTTATACAGCTCCTCATCGCCACCTTTCGCCAGAATCAAACCACCACGCGGACCGGCCAGTGTTTTATGCGTCGTGGTAGTGACGATATGAGCATGAGGAACCGGGTTAGGATATACTCCTGCGGCGATTAGGCCAGCAACATGCGCCATATCAACGAACAGATAAGCACCAATGCTGTCTGCAATTTCACGCATCTTTGCCCAGTCAACCACACCGGAGTAAGCCGAGAAACCACCGATAATCATTTTTGGCTGATGTTTTTGAGCTTGTGCCGCGATATCGTCATAATCGATTTTACCGCTCTCATCGATGCCATAAGGCACAACGTTATATAACTTACCAGAGAAGTTAACCGGAGAGCCGTGAGTCAAATGACCGCCATGTGCCAAATTCATCCCCAGAACCGTATCGCCCGGTTGCAACAAAGCCATATAAACTGCCGCATTCGCCTGAGAACCAGAATGTGGCTGAACGTTGGCATAATCGGCGCCAAACAGCGCCTTAGCACGCTCGATAGCTAACTGTTCAACAACATCTACATATTCACAACCACCGTAGTAGCGTTTACCCGGATAACCTTCAGCATATTTGTTAGTGAGTTGAGAGCCCTGTGCCTGCATAACTCTTGGGCTGGTATAGTTTTCAGAAGCAATTAACTCAATATGTTCTTCCTGACGAACAACTTCCTGCTCCATCGCCTGCCATAGTTCGGGATCATAACTAGCAATATTCATTTCACGCTTTAACATTGGGTTCTCCTGACTCAGCTAACTTCTCTTCAAAAACACCCCAAGGGGCCGAATGGCACACAGTGTAAACCCTTTTCACCAAATGAGATAGTCTTGACAAAATATTTTACGCAAACGATTGCATACCGAATACAAGCAAGACATCTGCTCTAAATAATGGCATGAAAATTACACTGCATTTTTCCTCTTTTGTCGGAACTTATGACCTAAAGTAGTCCCTTCCTTAGTGTAAATATCTTTTACGAGTATTTTTTTCACCATAAAGACCACATTCTATATTTACAAAATCCTCAAAAGGGTATAAGTTGCATTTAAAATACATGTTATAACTTTCATTATCACTTGAAAGAAATTCAGGAGTTTCACCATGCTGGATAGCCAAACTATTGCAACTGTCAAATCAACTATTCCATTACTTTCTGCTACCGGACCAAGACTGACAGCACACTTCTATGAGCGGATGTTTAACCATAATCCTGAGTTGAAAAACATTTTTAATATGAGCCATCAACTTAATGGCGATCAGCGTGAAGCCCTATTCAACGCGATCTGCGCCTATGCAGCCAATATTGACAACTTAGAGGTACTACTACCGGCAGTAGAAAAAATCGCGCATAAACACGCTAGCCTGAATATTCAACCAGAACATTATCAGATTGTCGGTACTCACCTGTTAGCAACATTGGATGAAATGTTCCAGCCGGGAAATGAAATTCTGGACGCCTGGGGAAAAGCTTATGGCGTGCTCGCTGATGTTTTTATCAATCGTGAAGAGCAAATCTATCATAGTGGTGAATCAACAGATGGCGGCTGGCGTGGTTTACGTCCATTCCGTATCAGCCGGAAAGAAGTAAAAAGTGAGGTGATTTGCAGCTTTGAATTTATACCACAAGATGGCGGGAAAGTGATGGATTACAAACCTGGCCAATATCTGAGTATTTATCTGGCAGATGATAGTTTTGACAACCGAGAAATTCGCCAGTATTCACTGACGGCAGCACCAAATGGTTCCAGCTATCGGATTGCCATCAAACGTGAGCCACAAGGAATCGTTTCCAACCATATGCACGATAAGATGCAAGAAGGCGATACCGTCTGGCTGGCCGCCCCACGCGGTGATTTTTTCCTTGATATTAAACCAGAAACACCGGTTACTTTGATTTCTGCGGGCGTTGGCCTGACCCCCATGATGAGTATGTTGCATCACCTCCACCAACAAAATCACAACAGCCAGATTAACTGGTTACATGCGGCGGAACACGGCGGCCATCACGCGTTTAGCAATGAAGTCGCAACAATGGCGCAAGCAATGCCAAATTTTGCTAGCACAATTTGGTACCGCGAACCAAGGGATGAAGATCAACAAGGTATTCATTATCAACACCAAGGCTTTATGGATCTGACTGTTCTGAATGAAGCGTTGAAAACAGAAGGAATGCATTTCTATTTCTGTGGTCCTGTTCCCTTCATGCAATATATAGCGAAACAGTTATTGGATATGGGAATTGATAAACAATTTATTCACTATGAATGTTTTGGTCCACACAAAGTGATTTAAATTTTCAGCTTAATATTAAAAACGTTATAAGGTGATAATAGCCAATAAAGTGAATAGAGCAGAAACTATCTTTAATTTATAGTCTGATATTCAATATTCATCTGTACTGAATATGCTTAATGTGACTGAAAAAACCAATTCATCACTATTTTAGAGACCTTACTGGCGTTTATTTATCATGGAGCCCGTCCCATTGGGCGCCAGCTCCATTGATTTCAAGAGTCATAGGTAAAAATACATATCATCAGCTACTTGCGCTGCTATATCTTGATAGAGCTTTAAGCCAGAGATATCGGGTGAAGAATAACGTCCCTAATGCGTACATAAAAGCCATAGCCAACGTGCCGAAATTAAGCATGCCCAAGGCAGCTTGCGCAGGTATGTTACTTACGAAAACAATTGGTAATATAAAACTCAGAACGAATCGCATAGCACCTGGATAAGCACTGACAGGAAACCGTCCCATATCCATAAGAGAGTAGCAAATAATCCATACATCAGAAACTTTAGTGAACCAAAAGGCAATGAGATTTGAACACATAAACAGTGAATAGAAAATACATGCGCCCAATAATAGTGCCAGATTAAACTGCATGAAATTTGAAAATATCAAAGCATCTTGTTGATGCATAGCCACCAGAACAACTATATAACCAACGACAAAATTCGCACCATCCCACACATTAAAACGATGAAATGTGATAAAAAACTGATGGTCAACGGGGCGAATAAGCATAAAATCCAAGTCACCTCGTCTGATGTATTCAGATAAAGAGTGGATACTTGGAAATAACCAGCTATCGATTAATGACTCCACAATGAGAGTCACACCAAGTAAGGCAACCATTTGATTGAAATTCCACCCCCCTACTTGGGATACCTGACCGAAAAAACCCGTCAGAACAAGTAACGCCAGCAGGCAAGCGAGAGAGGAATTGATCAAGTTAACCAAAGCATTGAGTCGAAATTCAAGTTCCAAGACGAAAGAATTCCTTATCAATACCAACAATAGTAAACAGTACCGCATTTAGTTAGGCTCCTGAAGCCGTATATTTTTTCAATCCCATCGACCATAGCAAAGCACGAATTAACATGAGAGCGATAACCCAGAATAACTGTATCAAGAAACCTATTAATAATTCACCATGATCTAGTTTTCCTAATATTATTTGCACTGGAAAATCCATTGCCGATGCAAAAGGCAAAACTTTTAATAATCCGGCGATACCAGGCGGATATAAATCAAGAGGAATGAGCGAACCTCCAAGTATCGTATAAAGCGCCCAAAGCAATGGGTCAAACGCCATTGTGTTATTAATCCAAAAAGCCAACAAACCTAGACAATAATAAAGATGAAAAATGATAATCCAAGCAAGCATGAGTGAGGGCAAAAAAGCCAAAAAATTCCAGATATCCAAGCGTTGCAAGTTACCACTTAAAACGATACCAGAAATAAAAACCACTAATATAATCGGCCCCCGAACAATCATTTGTCCCACGTGATCCGCAATATAACAATAGAGGGGAGACACCGGGCGCAACAATAGCATAGAAAGCTCCCCTCGGCGGATATCATAATCCAAGCTCTGCATTACCCAAATGGACGTTAATTGACGTACTAAGTAAATAGAAAGGAAATAAACCGCGAAATCGCTGGGTGTATAACCGCCAATAGCCCCCCCATCTGCCAGACTAAGCCAAACCAACATCACCGCGATAGGCATAACACCACCTATCATCCAAACCATCGACTGCGCTCGATACGCAATAGCTTGGGAGAAAGATTGGCCAATGAGCACCCTCCATAACTGTAGAGTCCGCTTAAAGGATTTACACATTAAACTCACCTTTTGAAGATAAATACCCCTCCAGAACACGATCTATCGGTTCATCATGGATCGAGATATCAAGCACGACTCGTTCGGACATCAATCTTGTTATTGCAGAAGGTAATGCGTCACGCTCTACCGTCAGTTCAATATCGTGACCATCATAGAATAGCAAGCCAGGTAACGAACTCAGCTCTGGATTGATTGGACCTGAAAGACTAGCCTTTATAATCTTTTTGGGAGAACGTTTTGCAATTAAATGCGAAAGTTGTCCATCGTAGATAATCTCTCCCGAATTGATAATAATGACACGTCGTGCAAGAACTTCTACATCCGCCATATAGTGGGAAGTTAGGAGAATCGTTGCCTTGTGCGTCTGATTATAATGCAAGATGAATTCACGGACGACGCGCTGCATATTAGCATCTAACCCAATCGTAGGTTCATCTAGAAACAAAACCTTTGGTTTATGTAGCAATGACAAAGCTAATTCGCATTTCATACGCTCACCAAGAGACAAATTACGAACCGGCCTGTTAATCACTGAACCAATAGAAAGCAATTCAACCAATTCGTCACGGCATCTGGAAAATTCATTATCTTCGAGATCATAGATAACCTTATTAAGTATGAAGGAATCATTAGGCGTAAGATCCCAAGCGAGTTGCTGTTTCTGCCCAGCCACAAATGATATTGACTTTAGATATTCGTTCTTGCGTTCATAAGGGGTATACCCCAAAACACTGACATCACCTAAAGAGGGTTGAATGATGCCAGCCAACATCTTCATGGTGGTAGTTTTCCCCGCCCCATTCGCCCCGAGAAAACCCACAATTTCTCCCTCTTCGATGGAGAAATTGATCGCCTTGACCGCTTGTACGACTGCATAATCTCTTTTAATGAATGATTTTAAACTGCCCAACAAACCGGGAGCTTTAGTGTAAATACTGTAAGACTTACTCAAATTTCTTACTTGAATATTGCTCATAGAAATCCGCTAACTAAATTGAACCAGCACTAAAGTTAACATCAGAATAGTCAACAACTACCTCGTCTAAATAAATAGGGTCTGCATATTTAATTTTAGCGTGGGGCCAACCGAGATCACCACTGTGAAACATAACGAGAATTTTCAGCTACCTGCCTTCCTTCACTACCATTTGGCAAATAAATAGGGTAGCAATCAGCAGAATCAAGGAAATTACCTCCTTGCTCGGTGAATGCGTTAAGTATTTCGTGCGCACCTCTCTCATCTACCAAACTGTTGGGTACCGAGACAAATAGGTGATACGTAGACTCCTTTATATCCAAGAGTTCTATATTTCATAAGTATATTTTGTCAGTCTAAGTCGAAATCATAGTCGAAGACAGGTCGCTTACCAGCCTGAGAGGCTATCCCTCCCCACCCACCGCCACCTTCAGGATGAACGGCAAGTTCAGGCGCATAGCGCGAAAATTTTCACATTCAAGCCAGACTCTATACATTAGCCGTTTCTTCTTAGGATCATCATTATCTTCGAATGCTGTGCGTGAGTGCAGACATAAATAATTATTGAAGAAAACCATGTCACTTTCTTCAAGAAGCGTAGTCCAACAAAAAACGGGAGATATTGCCAACTCACCAAGATAGTCAACAGCCTCTCGCAGCTTAGCGGGGACTTTTTTACCACGAGCAAACGCGGCGGCAAATATGTTAAATCTTAGGTATCGTATGCTAATGTCACCGTTACATTGAGAAAATACTGGTACGTTGTATTCGGTTATTTCATTCTCTCCCGGAGGATGTTCGCTTAACCGATGGTAAGGATAACCAGTATATAATGCAGGCAACAGATCTGGCCGACTTTTTTGAAGACACACTTATTTCCATTGATACCATAGATGCCAAACCCAGATT
Organism: Photorhabdus aegyptia; assembly: GCF_000612035.1. Lineage (NCBI taxonomy): Bacteria > Pseudomonadati > Pseudomonadota > Gammaproteobacteria > Enterobacterales > Morganellaceae > Photorhabdus > Photorhabdus aegyptia. The sequence continues at coordinate 51,767 of NZ_JFGV01000033.1, forward strand.
GCACAGGAGATTATTGATGCAGAGGAAAACTATTTATTCAGTGTGAAAGACAGCCAATTTCCATGATACCGACTGCAATGAATACCCCGGCACAGGCGCTGGCGACATATTCAGCCGCACCCACAGCGACAGGGGCTAATAAGGGTATTGGCATATTAACGTCTCCTGTTTATCTTATTTTTTGCCATAATAGGTACACCATTGTGAGTATATTCATCAATAACGGTAATAACCTTACTGCCATGATCTGTCATATCACCTAACAGAATAACCGCTTTTGACATGAAAGTTCTCCACCGTTTTTCAATTGGTAAAGAATATCATCCCCCATTAAACGTCGGTAATTAATGGCAGTAATCCCAGATTCACCAACTGAATTTCAACATCATTGGATTTATCAATATCATCCTGATTTCTTCCATCAAAAATGCCTTTTTTGGTAATAATCAGGGTGCCTATCTGTTTATTATTTTGATACACAGGAAGCACATCCTCCGCCATAGGCAGGTAAGATTTATCAATAATACGGGGCTGGTAAAGCATCCAACCAATGCTGAGACGATCAGGGAAAACTTGTTTGCCTTTTAAGGTATAACCGTTGGTTTCTACTTGAATATAAGGAAAATCACGACTGGTCGCTAAATATTTAACTAAATCAATTAATCGGGTGATATTCAATTGGTTGCTGTTAATTTTTAAATTGAATTCTAGCCAAACCCAGTTGGGACCTCTTGTAGACAGTTTATTATAACTAATACTATTGGCTATCTCATCCCGCTCACCATCCCACATATCTTCAATAAGTGAAGGAAAATCTTTTTTATAAGATTTTTCAAAATAGCTCACGGTCTTTTCTGTTGGCCCTTGTTTATCAAACACAATGTGTTTTAGGGCCTCTTTTCGTGAATAACCAGTTAAATACCATGTCTTTTCCTGCCTGAAAAAGATATCGATTTGCCGTGTAATATGAAATAAATCCATTAATGCTGTATTTACAGTAATGGTTTCCTGTTGTTCATAATACACATTGATTTTTATACGGATTATTGTCATTTGAACCTCGAATTAAATTCTCGCCATTAAATCGGCACAGGGAGTATAGTGGACACTGATATTTTTAAATTGACTAAATATTCCCTTAAAATAAGCATAACTGATTGGTTGTAAAAAATGCCATTCCACATGCGGTGTCCCCTCTAGTACATCACAAACAGTTTGATGCCTTTCCGCCTGTTTTTTACCTGATTTACTCCCTTTCCACCAAATTTTGGGTTCACCTTCAGTATCAAAAAACTGGTCATACCGCGCTTTGGCCTCTAAAAATAAACAATACGCTGGCCGCCAGCCATCAAAGGTCACTTTCAGGCACTGAAACTCCTGAATCATTTGTGTGGTCGGGTCATATTTAGTTTTAGCAATAAATCGCTGATAGTTAATTGTGATGGCGCTCCAGCGGCTAACTTTACGATATTTTTCACTCGTCACCGGAATAGCTAAGCAAGGCTGACACTCTTTTTTAGTTTCCGTTTTTTCACATTCTTCCGTCTTAGATTGCTCCTTAACTTGAACCGCACTGGTATCAATTGATTCTTCCCCTAAATCATCGTCCTCCCAGAAATCTGCATAAGCTTCGGCACTCCAGACAATATTTCGATCTTCATCCGTGATGTCAGGACTGATTACAAAATCCGTTTTCTTATGTTGAATGTTATCATCATCTATAACGGATTTATCTTTACCCGCTTCCATGATACCAACTGCAATTAATACTCCGGCACAGGCGCTTGCGACATATTCAGCCGCTCCCACTGCAACAGGGGCTAATAAGGGTATTGGCATATTAACGTCTCCTAGTTATCTTATTTTTTGCCATAATAGACACACTATTGTAAGTCTATTCATCAATAGCGATAATAACCTTACCGCCATGATCTATCGTATCACCTAACAGAATAACCACTTTTGACATGAAAGTTCTCCATCGTTTTTCGATTGGTAAATAACATCACTCCCATTAAACTTCGGTAATTAACGGCAGTAATCCCAAATTCACCAACTGAATTTCAACATCATTGGATTTATCAATATCATCCTGATTCCTTCCATCAAAAATGCCTTTTTTGGTAATAATCAGGCTGCCAACCTGTTCATTATTTTGATACACAGGGAGCACATCTTCCGCCATAGGCAGACAGGATTTATCAATAATGCGAGGCTGGTAAAGCATCCAACCAACGCTGAGACGATCAGGGAAAACCTGTTTACCTTTTAAGGTATATTCATTCGACTCCACCTGAATATTGGGTAAATTACAGTTTAAAGCCAAATAGCTAACCAAATTAATCAACCGCAATACATCGAGATGATGACTGTCAATATTTAGGTTCAATTGCAGCCAAACCCAGTTAGGACGAACACTTGGCATTTTGCTAAAATCTATGCCGCTAGATAATTCATCCTTTTCACCATCCCATATACCAGTAATAAGCGCCGGAAAGTTTTTCTTGTAATCTTTCTCGAAACTTTTTATAGCAGCTTCAGTTGGCCCCTGCTCATCAAACACTACATGTTGCAGAGCCTGTTTTCTAGAGTAACCAGTTAAATACCAAGTCTTTTTCTGCCCCAAAAAAATATCAATTTGCCGTGTGATATTAAACAAATCCCTTAATGCCGTATTTGCAGTAATTGCTTCCTGCTGTTGATAATATACATTGATTTCTAAACGGATTATCGCCATGTTGACCTCGGATTAAACTAAACTGTTGCAGGGAGTATAGTGGACACTGATATTTTTATATTTACTAAACAATACCTTAAAATATCCATAACTGATGGGCTGAAAAAAATGCCATTCCACATGAGGAGTACCGTCCAATGCATCACAAACCATTTGATGCCTTTCTGCTTGATTCTTGGCTGAATAACGGCCTGTCCACCATCTTTTAGGTTTATTATCCTTAAAAAACTGGTCATACCGCGCTTTGGCCTCTAGAAATAAACAATACGCTGGCCGCCAACCATCAAAGGTGACTTTCAGGCACTGAAACTCCTGAATCATTTGTGTGACCGGGTTATATTTAGTTTTCGCAATAAATCGCTGATAGTTAATCGTGATGGCGCTCCAGCGGCTAACTTTACGATACTTTTCACTCGTCACCGGAATAGCAAGGCAAGCTTTGCACACTTTTTCAGTTTCCGTTTTTTCACACTCTTCCGTCTCAGACTGGGCTTTAGTCTGAACCGCACTGGCATCAACAGATTCATCCCCTAAATCATCATCCTCCCAGAAATCCGCATAAGCTTCGGCACTCCAGACAATATTTCGATCTTCATCCGTGATGTCAGGGCTGATTACAAAATCCGTTTTCTTATGTTGAATACTGTCATCATCTATTACGGATTTATCTTTACCCGCTTCCATGATACCGACTGCAATTAATACTCCGGCACAGGCGCTGGCGACATATTCAGCCGCACCCACGGCGACAGGAGCTAATAAGGGTATTGGCATATTAACGTCTCCTGATTATCTTATTTTTTGCCATAAATAGGTACACCATTGTGAGTATATTCATCAATAACGGTAATAACCTTACTGCCACGATCTGTCATATCACCTAACAGAATAACCGCTTTTGACATGAAAGTTCTCCATCGTTTTTCAGTTGGTAAAAAATATCATCCTCCATTAAACTTCGGTAATTAATGGCAGTAATCCCAGATTCACCAGCTGAATTTCAACATCATTAGATTTATCAATATCATCCTGATTTTTTCCATCAAAAATACCTTTTTTGGTAATCATCAGAGTGCCGACCTGTTCATTATTTTGATACACAGGGAGCATATCTTCCGCCATAGGCAGGTAAGACTTATCAATAATGCGGGGTTGGTAAAGCATCCAGCCAACACTTAAGCGATCAGGGAAAACTTGTTTACCTTTTAAGGTATAGCCATTGGTTTCTACTTGAATATAAGGAAAATCACGACTGGTCGCTAAGTATTTAACTAAATCAATTAATCGGGATACATTCAGTTGACTGCTGTCAATACTTAGATTCAATTCCAGCCAAACCCAGTTAGGGCTAGCAGTTCGCATTTTTTTATACATAATACCACTATCTAATTCATCCTTTTCACCATCCCATATCCCAGTAATAAGCGCTGGAAAATCTTTTTTATAATCTTTTTCAAAGTCTTTTATGGCAACCTCAGTTGGCCCCTGTTCATCAAACACAATATGTTTTAGCGCCTCCTTTCGGGAGTAACCTGTTAAATACCAAGTTTTTTTCTGGTCAAAAAATACATCAATTTGCCGTGTAATATGAAACAAATCCATCAACGCAGTATGGATAGTAATAGTTTCCTGCTGTTCATAACGTACATTGATTTTTAAATTAACTATTGTCATGTTGACCTCGAATTAAAACAAACTGTCGCAGGGGGTATAGTGAACGCTGATATTTTTATGTTCACTAAATTGCACTTTAAAATATCCATAACTGATCGGCTGTAAAAAGTGCCATTCCACATGGGGGGCACCATCCAAAACGTTACAGACTGTTTGATGCCTTTGGGCTTGCCTTATAGCTGAAAAAACACCTTTCCACCATTTCTTAGGTTCCTCATCACTCTTAAAAAACTGGTCATACCGCGCTTTGGCTTCCAGAAACAGGCAATACGCTGGCCGCCAACCATCAAAGGTGACTTTCAGGCACTGAAACTCCTGAATCATTTGTGTGGTCGGGTCATATTTAGTTTTAGCAATAAA
>NZ_JFGV01000032.1:0-57361 GCF_000612035.1 Photorhabdus aegyptia
GTACCATTTGATTTCAGCAGATTTCAGGGTCTGGCCGGTGGTGACCGCTTTATACAAATAGGGACTTGATGCATCCACCTCTTTGGTGAATACCAATGGGGCATGCACATGGGTCCCTATCAGGCCAATATTGTTGTTTGTCTGGATGTACAACGCATGTTCCTGCACCACAATTTCAGTACTGCCTTCCCTACCCTGCATATCTACAGAGCCTCTAATTGCAACATGCACTCACCGCCCTAACCCCGAAAACAACGTTGACAAATACTGGCCCAGCCCCCACCAGACGCCAGCCAATCCTACTATCATCATACACAGCCGAACTCCAGTGGAGCGCAGCCAAGGGCCACCAAGTCTTGACATGACTAACACAGGTGATGACTGAGCATCGACTAAATGAACAATCTGTTGACTTAAGCGTATGATTAGTTGTTCACGTATATCCTTCTGGCACCCGCCCTGGAATCCCAGTAGCAACACCCGGTGAAAACAGGTCAAGACTGCCTGATCGGGAGTCGATTCATCCAAAACCGTACGTATCCGCTCATACAACTGGCCACCTGCCTCAGCGGTATTAAAAAAATGCTCTTGCAATGATGCTACCCGCCATGCCGCATAACCTTCCTCTGGAGCCCATACCTGTATGATTTCATCCAACAGGGCACACTGAGCGTAGCTGATATGGTTAATCGCAGATTCATCAACACCTGCGTCACGCAGTACCTGTTGAGTCCGCTCTATCTCAGCAACACAGCGTTGCCATACCACCTTCCACTGCTTCTCCACCCGAACACCACGACACAGTTCTACTACCAGCAGATAGCTATCTTGCAACAAGGCATCGATGTCCAGTGGAGACTTTTTAGTTAATGAGTGTGATTGATTCATGTGCTATGCCCTCAATACCGCAAATAGTTCAAGCTGAATATCGCCCAGTACATCGGGCACGTAGAAAGCACAGGTCCCTGTCGCCAGCATGGGCTTAGCTGCCGGATGGGCTAGGTCAAGAGCAAAATACTGGTTTTCCGGTTGCAATGAGCGCGCGACCGGAACATGGCTCAAAGCCACCAAGGGGATACCTGCCAACTCCTGGTTAATCATTTTGATAATTTCATCCGCAGCTCCAGCTTTACACAACAATGGAAACTGAATCTGCAACTGATGCGCTAACATGGAAGAATGAACAGAAAGATAAAAATCCGCTGCCTCACACAAGTGGGCATCATGAAATACCCCAGTCCACTTTTGTTGTTGTGCTGATTTCTTCAATTCAATTGCCACTATTTGCGACGGCAAGCTGATTTCCAGTAATTCACTCAGCAAATCAAACAGCGGCGGAAGAACCGCTGTCAGGTTATCGTGCTGATAGAGAGGAATTTCCCCAGAGTCATGGTCTAGTGAAAAAATCAGCAAGCTGCTTGTCAGCTTGATTGCTTCACGGTAAAACAACTCTGGGTGTACATCTGCGTGCATCAGAAAATTACGGAATACCGGCTCATAACTATTCAGCACATTTAACAACCAGAATGGCAACATATCCGGGCTGGCAAAATCCGCCATCCTTTCGTTACTCTCACGGCGCATCCTCATTAACCTGGCCTGTTTGGCACGCAACTGCGTCAGCAACCGATCGAGCCGCTCTATCAGCCCCGCATTCTCCTTCAGCCGCAATAATGGCGGCACAAACTGCCCGTCGAAGGCCCAGTTTCCCTGAACATCGCGCAACAAACGAGCAACGGGACAAGTGAGATACTGTTCGTTTTCCATGCTGTCAAAACGCAGCGATACCGCATAACGAGCAACTGCCATAGACTCACTGCAATCGCTAAATTCATTCGGATTAAGACAGTTACTGGCATTAGCGTAAGTGTGCGGCAATGCCAGCAAGATCGTGGCCTGTTGCGCATCTGCTGGCAAAACGGTAGCCAATTCCAGCACTGGCGGTAATTGATCCTCCCGATCGGTGTCAATCAGCGATCCATTGATAAAACGCACACACAAATGATTGGCTTTCAATTGTCCCAGGGCCAAAGTATCTTTATCAAAGACTGCTGTTAGTACCCCCCAAAGATGCGCTAGCCCCAAGGGGGCAACGCATTCATGAGTATAGGCTTCCCAACATGCCTGTCGCTGAAACTGTTGGGAAGACAAGATGGCCCCCGTCCCCCATAGCGAACGCTCAATTTTCATGTTACTTATTACTCCTTAGTTTGCAGTCAAGGTATTACGGGGCTAAATTCAACCATCACGTTGTCAAAACTGTTTTTGTGAATAGAAACCTTTTCGCACTCGGTCAGTAGATAACTGTCTTGACTATGACTGTAATTTCTCATCACCAATAATTTCAAAGGAAGCTCGATTTTTTCTGCTCGCCACCAGTATGCAAATCCAATTTAATATTCACCCGATATTTGGTGATCTCGTTTTGAAAACTTCTGGGCCACAATCAGCTCCTCAACAATAGAAAACAATCCAAGGCATGAAATCCATACCATATGAGTTTCAGGAACAAAAAAATGGATTCAGATATTTCAGAGCAGGCAATTAACCGAGCAGTAAATAAGAGAATACCGATAAGCACTGTCGCAATAAATAAACACATTCACTGGACAGTTCATTTCCCAACCAAGGCGATTTTCTAAACAGATTTATATAAAATCAAGACATTTTTTGTTCAATAGCACTTTTTGCACAAGATAGTTCAGACGTAAAAACTGATTTATGACATAAAAAAACACAATATATAAACCTAATCTAAACGACTTTATGTTTTTTATAAAAAAGATTGCGATTTTTTTTGTAAAATGATAGCGAATTATCTTACCTGCTATAATTAAGGTAATTTGGCACGATGTAGCCCTGTTGTATTTCCTAATTTATACTATTTTTCAATTAACTAGATAATAAATAAACAACACTAAGATGTATTGGTAAAAAAGATAATAATTATCAATCAGGTTATGAGAATGAGAATAAATTTAGTTAAGGTAATTTGGCACGATGTAGCCCTGTTGTATTTCCTAATTTATACTATTTTTCAATTAACTAGATAATAAATAAACAACACTAAGATGTATTGGTAAAAAAGATAATAATTATCAATCAGGTTATGAGAATGAGAATAAATTTAGTTAAGTGCGTCATATCCATCATATTATGAGATAACTCTCAACCTTCTTAAGGTTAGTTTTTCTGTGATAATAGTGATAAGCATGAAGATAAAAATTCCTATCCTGTGAGACGAAATAGGGATACTTTTTTAGCTTTGTTTGATGATATTGAAAAAGGGTATTCGGATTTAACTGTTGAGCTGTGACAAGTGTATTTCAATCGGCAAACAGATTATAGTGTTGATGCTTAAGTCCAAGCCTATCATGCAAGAATCAATCTCAAACTATAGTATTAAGGAAAATGTTTGACACAGTAAGACGTTCACGATAGCTTCCAAAGCGAGCATAACAGCTGACAATGACTTCGAATATTAGATTGAGTACTATCTCTGGAATTCTAATCCAGCACATTAATCAACGTTAACTTTGATGGCAAGAGAGCTATAAAAGACAATCAGGATTTATCTAATTTTCGACCAGTGTTGTCTGATAACCGAGTGAGAATAACGCTGAACATAGATGCCCCTTGATACTGATCAGCAGGATACATTTGTCAAAATTATAGAGTGTACAACTGGAAGCGAAGCTGATATTACTGCCCGGAGATGAATTTCCCCAATTTTATAACACAGAGGGCGCTCTCCTCTCAACTTTTCGAACTGTTATATCAGATCTAAATAGCTGCACCAAATAGTAGATCAGTTGAGGGAACTCAATCTGGTTCAAGCAATGCTAACAGTTAAAAAATGAGAAAAAAATCTCCAGTTATAGTGATTGATTTCGTTATATCCATTCTAGGAGAAGTGACGAAGCAAATTACTTGATTACTTCTTTATTACTAAGAGATTGTTTTTTGAAAAAATGTAATTTCGATTGAGTATATATACTGATTTTAACTACAGGAAACATCTTAAATTTTACTTAAATAACTCGTAACATGCTGTAATTATGTGAAAAATCCTTTATTATAGAAATAATAACATGTATAATTTATACTTCTTAATCTAATTATTGTAGTCTGGGTGGGGATCCAGCGCGGAAGGGTGGTCTGGTAATAGAACCACCCTTCCCTATATTCGAATTGCTTCTTTCGGTTGATTTGTATCTTCCACTATCTTAGGCTGTATCTTTACGTTTTTTGGTTGTTTTTTGCCCACAAATAAATACCACCTTCCTTTAATGGTGCATTGACTAAATTTCTGTATATCCACATTTTTATCTACCACCTTATCCACAGAAAATGTGGACAAAACGCGGTCCTTTTTCATTTCGATACCAAACATCCCCACCACTGCCTCTACCTACAAAAACAAAATTGTCTGTATGATGTGATAGGTCCTTGATTTTGCACATACTTTAAAAATCTATATCGAGGGTTAATCATAACTAGAAAAGTTAACAGAATGGAATTTATCTACACCTGCTGGTACCAGTGAGCAGCCAGAATGACCATATTGATGTAATTCTACAATACAATTTTATTAAAGGCCGAAGGTGGTGGCCTCCAGCCTTAGTTACGTTTCCGTCAACTTCTTACGCGAAGAAGGTACGGATCAGTTCCAGAAGCGCGATTAACACTTTCAGAACGATGATTACTTTATCGATAAAAGCACCCATCCGTTTGCTCCATAAATGGAATGGAGCAGAACCCCGATACTTACTCTTACACTGCCTGTCATATCGGTTGTTCTTCATTGTTGGATGAAGTCCGTCCCGCTCCTGCTAGAGCACTGATAACAGCACCACCTGTTTTTTCAGCCAGGACTTTAAAAACTTCCACACCAGCGGCGTAGCAGAACGGTTCAAAGCCAACTCACGCATTATACCCATAACGTAGAGAAATTTGCATTGTTATTGACATAAGCATATTATGTCTACGTTGGATGAAGTCCGTTCTACTCGATGCCAGAGCACCAACTCTGTGCCAGAACGTAAAAAAAAGCCCGATCTCACCTGTCGGGCTTTTTTACGTCTATATATAATATCCTCAAATCAGACTTGCCGAAGGTTTAGCCCACGCATTTAAGCCACAGTCCGGACAAGTAAACTTAGTGTGGTTTCCAGTACCTTTGGTACCGCCAATCGAAAGAGGCGAAAACAGATATGCCGGACCTACAGTCACCGCGCCACATCTCGACTCTACCCTTTTTCTGAAACGCCCCCTATATACTCGCAGCTCAAGCGCTGTTCCTCGTCGGAAGCGGCCGCCATGATAGAAAGCGTTTTGCGCCACTGCACGGACATAGATATTGGCCGGCAGTATGTTGATAGCAAGGCCAAAGTGAGGTCGCTTTTGCTTTCTCTCACTTGCTTGGGTTCGATTTGTTACCACACCTCAAGGCGATAGCCAGCCAAAAACTCTATCATTTTATTACGCATGATGGACGCTCCCGTAAAATGAGTATTTTATTTCATTTTGGTACAATTAACACCATTTGGAACGTCTATCTCATCAGATTAGGTCTGAACTAATACACTTAATGTTACATGATACTGTCATGTACCCGCTTTTTTATCCCCCTTGTTTTGTCCCCTTTTTTACTCTGTCAGCCTCATCTGTATCACTATACTTCAGTAAGCCAGATGCGCTGATATCCTTAAAACCAACCGGAGATTACTATATGTTTGAGTTCGATCAGATCGATCTCGTCCTTATCGTGGCTGGAGTGCTGGTATTTGTTGCGCACTATGTATGGAAGAACTTCTTCAACAATGAAGATAGCCAGCATAAGGAACCACCACCGATCATGTCTCGGCAGTCAGACAAAACGTTCAGTAATGAAGAAAACAAAGAAAACTAATACAAGTAACCTCCACTTATGATAGCCCGGCAGCCAGACGAAGAGAAGAAGAAGCGGGCAAGTATCACCAGTAACAATAAGCCTTGGAGTATATATCCTGAACTTATTTTTTTGACCGCATTTTGTCATTGAAAAAAGCATAGAGAAAAGTGCCTTTGAGTATGATGAGCTCATTCTTACGAGTGGGGACTTATGTTTCGATTTATATTGATCATGATTCTTGCTGGACGTTTACGCCATAACCGGGTTCTCGTCCTCTGTATTGATGTAGTCACAGCTCTGGCTGTATGGGGTACAATTAGTGGCCTGAATAATTGGTATGTACCGGTATGTATTTTCGTAGCAAGTATATTCGTCTTTACCGTGATCGGGTATCGCAACTACTTTTTACCCATCAGACAGCATAAAGTTGAAAGCGTGAGAATATTTCGCGATTCTCCGTTCATCTACCTCACGCTCATGATCAACCAGCAAGGTGAGCAGCATGCCTATTCCCTTCCCGTAAAGACTCCGTTTGGCACGGTCTATCAGTTCTATGCCCTGTATGTCTATATGAAGCTTGCTGATTGTCTGAGCCAATATGCGCGTAACCTCAAACAAAGGAAAGCCCAATGACAAGTATTCCAATACTGTTAGGCCTTCTGGTGATTCTGCTAATCCGTGATAGTTTTAAACGTAGAAAACCTCAGTCGTGGTTAATACTTTCACTGGCCTTCTGTGTGTGTTTACTGGTGAGCAACAACTGGTTCGGTGCAATTTATAGAATTCCGACTGCTTCAATGGAACCTACGCTTCATCCCGGAGATTATATCTCTGGGGTGCGTCTTAATGGTTTGTTGGACGATGGAAAAATACATCGAGGTGACATTGTTGTATTTAAAGCGCCTGTTACCCCCCGCACGCTGTACATCAAACGCGTCATTGGGATTCCCGGTGATGTGATCGAATTTGACGAAAACAAAACTTACAGAGTGAATGGGAAACCGCTCGGTACATTGGTGAAAACAGTCCGGCAGTATTCCATCTATTCAGCTACTAATGATCGGTCAGACGACCCCTATCACTTCATTATTGACAACAAGACCACTTATGTACCGACTAAAGGTTTATGGCAAATACCAAAAGGCTATTACTTCATGGCCGGGGACAACCGTGATCATTCATGGGACTCCCGGTATTGGGAAAATCCACCGGGTACTCCGAAACATCTGAGAGGACTAGTACCTTATGAACGAATTGAAGCTCGTTTTATCACCAATCTCTTCAATTTCCAGCCTCTTATACACTACGACGCAATGGACGGTGCAATGCAAGTAATTCGAAAAAGTGTAGATGAGGTAATCAGTAATGATCATTGATGTTTTCTATCGAACCCAAAATCCTGAAGTTATCACGAAATACAAACAGGCGGTACAGCTTTATAACGACTGGTTTACCACAACACTTACCCTCTGCATGCAGGACGGTTTTGAGAGATTTGTTGGGAGCGACTTCTGTGTACCTCAGTATTTTCTGCGTTCATCGGCCGAGCACATTCAAAAGGTGGGTGGTTTTCGTCAGTTGAGAGATTCAACGCTGGTTATCCCGCCTCATTACATTCCTTTTGTTATACGTACCGACCATGTGCATGGTAATGAGGTTTACCGACAACTGGCTGGCATATCCGCAGAAGCTATTGCTGGATTGGGCATCTCTGGGGATGAATACGGAACTCCTCGGTTTAACGGTTTTGAAAAAGCAGCTTGTATGAATTTGGGTATTTACCAGGAAGTCCTGATTAATGGTGTGCTGGGTGTAAGTCAGATCTGGGCTATCGAAAATGAGCGCGAAAGCCTCTCGTTAATTTGCTCTCTTCCGGTCAGAGGGCGCGGCCCCTACCCGGTATACGACAAACCAGATATTCCCGCTTATTGGAAGCCGCTGAACTCTCTACAGGTTATTGAACAATTCAATATCCACAATGTGCGTCTAAAGAAGAAGCAGTCCTAATGAAATACCTGTTATTGATTACGTTTTTACTGGCAGGAGGATGTGCAGGCAATGATCCGGGAAAGATACAGACGAGTCCTGCATTACAACCGAAGTCAGTACCAACCACACAGCCAGTGCAGAAACAGCCGGATGCGTGGCAGACTTTGGTTGATGTAGGACTTGCTCAAGATTCAGATTACGAAGATGTTTCGTTCATAACCAATAGCAACAGGACCATGATCGTTGCCACAGTAAAAAGTGCTCCATGCAAAATGGTGTTTAAACACGTTTCTACCCACAACGAAGATTTCTGGATGCCACAACAAATCAGCTGTAAAAATCATGATGATATGACCGACTTTATATCAGAAGAAGAGCTATCGGATATTCGTCACCTGGAACGCTAGTGGTAGACTCACTTCAATGAGTTTTTACAACGATTATTTTGGGGGCGAAAAAATATGATTTTCAGACTATTTCTTTACGCTGTATTAGCGGTAACTGTAAGTGTTTATGCTGTTCTATACGAACACCCTTTGGAAGGTATTAGCCGTGTCAACAGTATCGGTTTCGCTAACATGTTAGCCTTGGGGATGACGGCAGGTATCCTTGTCCGTCCGATGTTTTTTTATATCTGGGCTACGTATCTGGCTTTAATTTCGATTTACTTTGCTGCATTGCATCCGCATTCCCCATTCGTAAAAGAGTGCATAGTTTACGGCTTTGCGGCGTTTATAGTTTTAACCATGATTTACGACATTATCTTTAAAAATTGCAAGGGTGTCATTCATCGATCATACCTACGGGCAAACGCAGATTAGTAATCAAACAGGAAATATCTTGTCAAAAAACAGAAACCAAGCTAATGCAAAAAAGACAATACGAATGCGTTTTTTTGTGATTCAGGGATCCGTTCCGATAAGAGGAGAAATGCTTCCTTAAGATTTCTTCCCACAAGACCACAAATATTCCCCTGTTAATAATATATGCTATGCGCCCATCACAGAGGGGATATATGTAGCAACAGCTCCGGTGTACATAAAAACCTTCTAACTTCGCGTTCTTCTAAGGTGCGTTTCAGAAGTTCCGCCGAAGCCCCCCAAAAGTGACAACTCTGAGGACCACTACGCGGCGTTTGATGGCCAACGGAATCGGATAAGTAGTAACCGTTATTGACCACTACCCTCCTAAGAACCATATATGCGAGTTTTCCAGCACACGGCTCAAGCCTTTTTAAGGCATGAATGACCCGACAACTCCTGCTAATGTCCACCGAACAATTCTGAGGAACTCTGGTGGCAAGCACTTAACTGGCTGATTAATCCAAGGGAAAAAAGGTCATAGCCATTTTTTGGGTTGGGTAAAGCTTGAAAGTCCCACTGTAGAAAGCGCGATCCTGAGTTCTAGAGAATGGGCATCCCTTTGTAATTTCTGTCACATTTTGTCCCAATAAATATCCTTTGCATGTCTTAGAATAAATGACATGTTAAATAACAAATCTTGACACCAAACGCCTTGCAATTCACTTTGTCACTTAATCGAGTATATCTAGCTACATGCGGGTGTCGAAAGCAGACAGCTCCCAAGCGACTGTTACAGCGCGATGCACTAACCACTGCCGGCGTAGACTCGGCCTATCTTTATCAAAACTAGGCATCCGGCAGGCATGAGATGGCATTACGATCAGGCGATACGCTGGTCGTTGGAAGCTCGGGCGCAATTTGCGTCACCTGATCAACACCGTACGCGACCTAACCGGGCGAAGCATTGATTTGAAAGTACTGACGGGGCACGGTACCACCATCGACACTAAAACTGATGTTGGCAAGCTGGTCTTAGGCATCTTCACGGCTCTGGCCGAGCTTGATCGCTGAGCGCACAGTGACAAGTCTGGTGTCAGCGCGAATGCGTGGTCGGAAATGCGGTCGACCATTTAAGATAACCGCTGTACACCCATGACGACAGAATTTTCCTCTCTTCTCGAAACTCCACCTATTGATGTATAACTTCAGCAATCGAGAGCAGCCGAAATGATAGAATGTGCAGTCGTCTTCTGAATGACAAAAACTCCCCTCAGAATAGACTGCTATCGAATAATGATACGATCGCATGAAAGTTCTCATATGGAGACAATTGAACCATTCAGAACTTTTGTGATTTTTTATAACGAAATCACTCTATCTACTGACGCAATAGTTGTTTCCCTGTGTGCGATAATAATACGAGTTATATTTAATTCTTTTATCGCCTGATTTACGTAATGTTCGCTTTCTTTATCTAATGCACTAGTAGCTTCATCCATAAATAATATGCCAGGTTTTCTATAAAGTGCTCGTGCGATAAAAATACGTTGTTTTTGCCCACCAGATAACCCTCCACCCAATTCACCTATCAGTGTCTCGTAGCCCATCGGTAAAGTCATAATTGTATCGTGAATGTAACTGGCTTGAGCACATTCTATCATCCATGTTTCATCAACATTCTCCGAAAACCCGCAAATATTTTCACGTATTGAACCTGAAAACAGCTTATCATCTTGCATCACACAACCAATGATTTTACGATAGTTATTAATGCCTAATTGTTGGATATCATTCCCGTCAACAATGACTTTACCTGAGCTAGGTTCGAAAAGACCACACAACACCTTCATTAAAGTAGTTTTTCCTGCTCCTGAAGAACCGATAATTGCTACGCTTTCGCCTGGTGCAATAACCACATTTAGGTTACTGAAAATTGCTTTAGATTGATCATCGTAACGAAAATTAAGGTTTTGCGTCTCCAGTGATATAGAATGTGTAATAGTTTCATAATTATTATCAGGTTTTCTGGGTTCCTGCTCATTGAGGGCGATATCTGCAACTCGCTCGTTGTGCAGACTTATCATACGTAACTGAAGCAAAGAACCAGTCAATGAAGAGACCCTATCAGAAAACTGTCCCCTAAACAAACCGAATGCCACAAACATCCCGGTGGTCATTTGATTGTCAATTACCAAGCTGACCCCTAACCAGAGTATGGCTATTTGATCCAAGGTGGCAATAAACTTATTGGCTCCACCAAAAAAAAGATTCATTTTGGTGACTTTTATCTCTGTATTAATGGCATCAACTTTCAGGTTAAGCCAGTGGCTTTGGCGGCGTTTACTCATTTCCTGTATTTTTACGGTTGGTATTCCGTATAATGTTTCCATGAAGTAGGAGCTTGCTCGTGCGTCACGGATCAATGATTCCTCTGATAACTGGCGATAGTAATCATAAGTAAACAATCGAATGAAGACATAGAGAGCGGTAAACCCCAACACGACCCAAGTTAAATAACCACCGTATAGTAACAGCATAGTAAATAAGCCTATAACCATAATACTGTCCATGATGACACCAACAATACTGGTCGTGAACGTATTTTGGAGTGCATCCAATGAAACAAACCTTGATTGAATGTCCCCGAATTTTCGCCTTTCAAAGTAACTGAGAGGCAATTTTAACAAGTGATTGAACAGACTTGATTGCCATTGCACATTGATTAATGTTGCCATTACTAATGATGACCAGGCACTGATCATACTCACTACAGTACTTAACAGGATAAATAGTATGAGACCTATACAAATAGTCATTAGCAGTCCTTTGTCAGCTGCTGGAATAGCATGATCCATGACTAATTGTGTTCCTATAGGTAGGATAAGATTTATAAACTCAACAATCACTGACAAGAAAAAAATTTTTGTCAAAGTGCCTTTAATACCCTGAACGCTCTGAAGTAAAGTTTTTAATTTAAGCCGATTTTTTATTGTTTCTGCGGAAAACTTACTGTTTGGGTAAACCTCAAGTGCAATACCGGTAAATGACTGAGACATCTCAGTTAGTCCGACAACTCTCCGCCCCTGAGCTGGATCATGAAGTATAAAACGATTCTTTCTTACATTAACTAATACAACAAAATGGTTAAAGTTCCAATGAAGAATACAAGGTGTTTTCAGAGCACTAAGTTCATCTAAATCCAATGATAATGCACGACTCGTCATATCTAATTGTGTAGCTATTTCTGTTATACCTGCTAGTGTGGTGCCGCGTGAAGAAAAGTTAAATTGTTGTCGAAGTGTCATCAAATCGATATTTTTACCATAATACCCCGCTACCATAGCCAAACTGGCTATTCCGCACTCTGATGATTCTGTTTGATGAATAATTGGTACTCTATGGTATAAACCGATATCCAACTTTTTCAAAAGGGATTTCAATGTCATTTTATTCACCCTCGGGTCCCTGTATACTATGTTTCATGTCATAAAAAGGTGATACCATCCATTGGTAAATTTTTCTTTTTTCGAGAAACAAGGTAACCTGTGCTTTCATACCGTTTCTCAGTGGCACGGATTTACCATTATAATAAATTTTCTGTTTTTCAGGTCTTACAACGACTTTATAATAAGGTATAGAAAGTCCTTGCGTATTTTTCGGTGCTCCCTGATAAGTCAACATCTCCTGAGGAGACGCGGGAATTTTAGATATCAACTCAACAGAAGCTGCAAATTGACCAAATTTTTCAGGCGGAAACGCTTCATAACGAACATTAACGTTATCACCAGTGGAAAGATAAGGAATAGCATCGTTAGGTACCCAAATAACCAAATAATAAGCAATTATTTCTTCTGGAATAATCTGCAACAGGCTATCTCCAGCATTTACCATCTGTCCGACTGTAACACTTAAAGAATCTATTCTCCCATCAGATAAAGCCCGAATAATAATTTCCCCACTAACATCAGTATTCAGCAACTCTTTTTGCAAATCATACCGTTGAAGCTCCATCTGATAAATACGATTATCAAATTCAGTGGATTGAGTTTTAATTTCGCTTTCTAATATAGCTATCTGCAATAAATTCTGTTCATTTTGACCACTTAAGCTTAGTAAGCCGTTTTGTTGCTGGTAATAAAGTGATACCTGATTTGTTAGTTGATCTTTATTGACCAGTCCACGAGCCTGATAGCTTCGATAACTTTCCATATTCTCCTTCGCTATTTTTATTCCTTCCTCAGCATGTTTAATAATTTGAGAAGAGCGCTCAAGTGCTCCAATGTATTGTTGTCTTTGTTTTTCTAAGGTTTCTAATGTTGTTTTTTTGTTTTCTTTAATCCTCATAATGATTTTATCAATACGTGCCAACTGGTTTTCAATACTTTTTTTCTGGTTATCGCTAACAATACCACTTGGCGTACTTTTGCTAACATCAATCTGATAAATTGGCTGATTTTTCTTGACTATCATTCCTTCTGTAACAAATTGTTTAACGACAAATCCCTGTACATTAGAGTAGACATTAACCGCTCTGGGTGAGGTGATAACCTCTCCGGTTACATTGACCCTTCGTATATATGAACCAAAGGCAATGAATGCTATAAATGCGATGAGAAAAAAAAGGCTTATCATACTGATTAAACGGGGAGATAACCCTGGAATCAGAATTGCCTTTCCATGCCATTTTGTTTTTCTGCTTTCGATTGCTTGTTGACGAAACAATTATTCCCTCCAGATTACAGTGATTAGGGTGAGATATTGAGAACGTTTTTTGATCTTAAGTTGTGTACAACACAATCTACACATGGATTAAAATTGCTCAATTTAGTCTTATTAAAGTATCAATCAATGATTTATTAAATAGTTCCAAAAGAAGCCTTTCATACTCTCGCCCTGTTAAAGTGATGATTTCCAATTATCTACATTATATTATTGTTCGTTGATTTTAGTAATATATTATCTTTATTTTGTACCACTTTTTTGACCACTTGGCAGGTATATGAAAGTTAATCAACTACTTTTTTCCGATTGTATTTGTATACAACGTAAAAATAACGCGCAAAACGATGTAGCAAAGTTGTGTTGGCAGATAAAGGTTATTCACCAATGTTATCAAATGTTACTTTCGTTTTCTTAAATATTATCAGCGCATTGCAACATATTACGAAAAAACAGCACAAAACTATCTGTTGATGGTGAAATTAGGCTACATTAGTCTCTTTTACAGACTACTAAATAATTAATCCAAGATAATCCCTATTGGTTATATTGGCTGCTTGCTCACTTTTGGATATTATGGTTTATAATCTGAGTGGTTGACAATTATAACAAAACAATGTTAGATATAAAGAATGGAAAAATTAAACAGAGCAGCCATTTAAAATGCAGTTAGCTTATTCTTTTCAATATTTAAAATAAAACATCGGTTGATGTTTTTAATGTAATAATAACTATAGTTATTATTTCCTGGTTATATTAACCACGTTATTTTTTTTGGATTTAAATATATCTTTGAAAAATTAATTTATTATGTAAATCCAAGTAAAAAATAATATTCAATTTCGTGTGTGATTATAATGATTGTTTATTAGACTCTACCTTTCTTGATTTTTTATTTGTCGATATATTTTTTTCGTATACTTTTTTGGCGAAGAATTTAACTTTAATAAAACGATGCTGTTTTCTGGTGTTATGGCTTCAATTTTTATGAAAATTAGGAAGCGATGTGAATAATTATAGGGAGGATGTAACCGTTTTCCGATCTTAAATTACATACAACAAAACCTATGTGCAGATGAAAATCACTCAATTTGGCCTTGTTAATGTATTTATTATATAAATCTTTTGAAAAGAAGTCTTCATGTTCTCGCCCTGAGTGAGTAATAAATCAAAATAATCAAAAAAGAGGTTACTATGAAAGAATTAAATAATGCGGAGTTGCTCGAAGTGTCTGGTGGCGCTGATTTTAGTTATAGTTATAAAGAATTAGCTGAGGCAATGACTACCGGAGGAGTGGGCGGTGGCCTAGCAGGCTCTGTTGCAGGCGGTGTTGGCGCAATTCCTGGCGCTATAGGTGGGGCCGCTATAGGAGGCATGGGCTATCTCGCAGGTCGATTTGTGAATGGGCTATTCAAATAATTGGCCACATTAATTGGTCGTTAACTTGAGTCGGCGCGTTTAACGCGCTGATTTAACTATACAGACCAAACCATCCAACTAAAAAAGTAGGCGGTTGTCAGGGCGAAAGCATGAAGACTTCTTTTCAAAAGATTTGTATAAATAAAGCGCTGATCAATACACTAATATGTGTTGGCCGTCACTTAATCTGACATTGAGCCTTAAAAGGTTGAGAGTTACCGGTTTTGATATGGGTGTCTGATCACACTAGGTAACTCTCATGCTTTATACTAGTCCTAGGTGAGTAAACTTACCCAGTCATCT
Source organism: Photorhabdus aegyptia (assembly GCF_000612035.1). Taxonomy (NCBI): domain Bacteria; kingdom Pseudomonadati; phylum Pseudomonadota; class Gammaproteobacteria; order Enterobacterales; family Morganellaceae; genus Photorhabdus; species Photorhabdus aegyptia. The sequence continues at coordinate 15,127 of NZ_JFGV01000032.1, forward strand.
AGAACCCATTATGGACATTCAGCCCTCCAAAATGACGTTCAATTTATCGGCCTCTATGCGCTCGCAGGGGACTGGTAATGAAATGGATACCTCCCAATATGTCGAATGTATATAAATGACCGCAAAGAGATAGCTTAATGCAAGCACCGGGAAATCTATGGCATTGTTCAGACTGAAAATTACCACCAAGGATTTATTATCACATACAGTTTGTTTATTGAAAAAACGTGGAATTCCGCCAAACATGAAGGCATCAAAGGAAAGATGAGCCTCCTTGATGGCTCTACATTATTAAGGACGCGGAAGTTATACCCGAACCAAATAGTAAACAAAGGATACTGTTCAGATGATATCTGAAGTCAAACCCGATTACCCAATTTGCGACACACCAACAAAAATTGCCCACTCTTTTCAGACTGTCAGGGAACGCAAGAGTTATAACCTTCCTTAAATGTCAGCACAACGGCTGACATTTTTCTTTATATCCCTCAGCCAGAAAATGCCCGCAAAATGCGGCCTTTTTCGGCCTTCAAAATTTCGGTGCCGCTTTAGCAGACGCTATAATCAGCATGTGATTTTGGAAGTGATGGGGGTCATAACACACTGCTGGAGGCTTGAGGCAGTGTTATCACTTCAAAAGTGGTTTTAGTAGTGATCTCTACGGTTCGTCATAAGCCGTGGGTGGGGGCTTCGGCCAAATGATTTTTCAATCAATGAGGTTTTAAATGACGACTGAAAAACGCGAAACGGGTACCGAATACGGGCAGGAAAAATTACGTGAGCGTTCGGCACAGTCAGAAGTAAATACTGACGAAAATAGTGGCAATAAAAAAGTTGCCACAAAAAAAATGCCAGGCATTATTATTGCTGCCATTCTCGCGGGGAGCGTGACTGGTACTATTATGCTGACCGGTGATAAAACACCGAACCAACAGGTAAATGATGCCGTTATTGAGCTCAATAAAGACGGTATCAACGTAGATGACGTACCAGATCTACATAACGAACAAGCAACTCCACTGTCTATTGCAGATGACCTCAATGCATCAGTTAGTACCGATCAAGGCAAAGGAGTACCTGTTGACGAACCTAATTCTGCAAGTGCCAATGAGAATGAGAAAACCGAGGGTAACTTTGAATCTCAACTGGTGGAGCCGGAAGAAAAAACTAACAATGCTAACGTTGATGAAAACTGGCAAATTAAACCTTCTGACACGCCGGTTTCGGCAGATGACGCTAACACAGTTAAACCTGGTTACACCGATGGCAGTGAAGAAGCTATCACTATTAACACGCCTACGCCGGTAACCGATGTAGTACCGTCTAATGAAGTAGTCAAGTCTACAACTCAATCCAAGTCTGAATCTACAGTTTCTACTGGCAGTATAAGACCTTCTGATAACAGCAAAACTGAATCTGGTACCGTGGCCTCCAATAAACCTGCTGGGAGGCTCAACTACGATCTTGCTAAGTTTGGCATTACCGAAGATTCTCAAGCCACAATAAAACTGGATATAAAACCAGCCAATCAGACACCAGAATTGCCATTCCGACGTACCGAATTTCTTCATAAACCACTTTATGGTCAGATGCAGGATATGCTCACTGGCGCAGACCTCAACTACACAGGGAAATCCGTTAAAGTCGAATATAATCAGCAGCAACAAAACACAGTGTATGTTTATTCAACTTTTGCGGCCAAGATCTTCCTACTACCTCTAGGTAGAAACGACAACGTCAATGCCTACCTTTCCGATGAAAACGGCTGGAAACTCTCAATGCTGCCGAACAATATCATTCGTGTTCATCGTGCTGAAAACAAAGGGTCGTGGAGTCAGGCTACTGATCTCTTCATTGTGGCCGGTGACCGCACCTACTCGCTTATTCTTCAAGCCGTAGGCGATCCGGAAAAACGTACTGACATCCTTCGCTTCTTCACTCCGGAAACTGTAATTAAGAAAAAAGACTGATATCTGACGCTGAAAATGGTGTATCCAGTGATACGCCTTTTTTATCGGAGTTACTATGAATAAATCTATCATTGAAGGATTACGACTTATTTCAACGAGTCACTACATAGGTATCCCTTATACAGAATGGTCTGCCCAAAATTCCTATCTGGTTTGTCGAGCTTTAGTTGATGAATGTGTTATCTCCAAGGGTGTACCCCTGATAGGGACACGTCGTGAACTCAAAAAAGAGGCATCTAAGGATGGAGATTATGGCGTATATACGTTAGGTAACACGCAATACGGATGGATTAGTTTGCCCAACGGCACCGTTATTGATCCTTGTGAATTCACACGATGCATTGTTGAGGAAGATGAACCTTACTTTAGTATCCGAGAGAACCAGGGATGTTATATGTGGGGAATTGATCCAACACATTGTTCCCGCAGTGAATTGCCTGAACATCATATTGCTGATGAAATTTTCAATGTGAAACGCGGAGTGATGCGTGAACTGTGCTCCCGTATTCTGGGATATCCCCTTCATGTTGAAGGACTGACGATGGCTGAAGCAGCTTATATTGCATCCCAGCCACTCAGCGTATTTGATAAGCACTCACGACTTATTTATGAACATTTTATGATGCTTGGCCTGAATAAACTTCTTCCCCTGACTCAGGTCAGCAAAGTGCATCCCCTTATTGCCCGGAAGTCATGGCGTTCATTTTTATGTGACACAGACTCTGATGGACTAAAACTCATACTTCAGGGATAAATGAAAAGGCTGCAAGGTTAGCATGGCTTTTAATTTTAGTAGGAAGATTCAATCTCCATTCCCTAGCCTAGCGTGACACCCAGTGTTCCAGATAAACATCTGCAAATTGTGGCATGCTATAAAGCATAATTACGGTTTCACTTGTTGCTCTTGTTCGCCGCTGAACTGTAGTTGAATGACTTGGTTTCCGATCTACCACAATGAATTTATTGTAATGAATTGCGTATTGACCACTCACCCAGAGAAATTTTCGTATTAACGAGAATATCCATCGCAGCATTAGCCACCTTATCGGTGATATCTACCACATTAAGAGTTTTGACAGATACAGTACCAAATCAAGACCGATAGTGACAATATGGCATAAAGCAGTTTTTTCTCAGTTTCATTCAGACCTCTAACTAATCATCGCAATCCTTTTTATTTAATTTATAGAAAAATGGTTAAAATCTGTTATTTTGTTACGATTTTCATATGAAAAAATATTTCAAAAACAAAAAGTTAAATTAAAAAATTACCTTTTTTAAAACACACGGATAAATGTCACCTTTTTAGTACTGTTACCCTCTGTTTTTGCAAGCATTTTCCCATGATTAAATGCCACCAAGTATATATATTTAACTATATCCCCTGATAAAGACAATTAATAGTCAGGCGAAAATAAGAATTAAATTTATATAATTTTACGCTGAAGGATGTTAAAGATGAAAACTCTCTCTCTGCGAAATGTAAAATCTGCAATGGCTGTCAATGCTATTCTGGCTCTGGGTGTGGCGGCTGTTTACGCAAACGGTACTACTCAGACTGGTTTCAGCGACGTTTGGCAGACCATCACTGAATACATGCAGGGTTCTCTGGGGCGTGTGCTGGTTGGCCTTATCGTTATAGTCGGTGTGGCCGCTGCGGTAGTACGTCAGTCTCTTATGGTGTTCGCTGTAGCTGTTGGTGCAGCAATCGGTCTGTATTACTCCCCGTCCATCATCGATGGCATGATGGCTTCCAGCGTTGCGATAACCACTTCTCTACCTGTTGGCATCTAAACCCTATGAGCAGAAAAAACCCGGCGATAGTCGGGTTGCACAGCATTACTCAAACGTTGTGGCCGTCGTGCTTTAACGAATAAAATAGCCTAGGCCATTGCAGATCAGTAAACGGTGTTCTGCAAACAAAACGTCCGTTAGCTACGTAAGTTAAGAAGTTACTTTCCGGTTTCGCAACAACTGATAATTGTTCACGCAAGTCCATCATAAATCAAAATCAGGGTTGCAAATGTAGGGTGTCATGAAAACAACATTACGGGAGTCGGCAATGAAACTTAAAGGCTCAATAAAAACTGGTAATGAATATTACGAATCACTTATTTCTATCGGCCGTTCGACAAATAACAAAAAAGTTTTCAAACTGTTACATATTAACCTCAACCTGCTGAATGTTAAAAAATAAAAAACCCTTTTTTACGGGACAAATAATATTTATTTAAAAATCAACAAGTTAAAATTTTCCGTTAAAAAAGGGTCAAAATTTTTCCCATCCAAGTAGAAAACAGCCTCTGCTTCTATTTCTAGCTATCAAGCGTATTTTTGTTCAGACATTACGCTGCTCTCACTATGTAGTTAAAGGCTATGTTGCGGGGGCGGTTCTCTGAGGCCACAGGAACAACCCTTGACGCGTCGAACCCAAAACCATATTCAGTGTATACAACATCCGGGGTAAAATGACCTACCGATTTTGGCTTGCCATCTGTAGCCACCCCAGACGTTGCACTAGCATAACAAGCCCCTTTTGTTGCCAAATGAAAGCCATTTGTTATAGCCCCAGGAAATGAACCCACAATATTTCTAATGGCATCCCCCTGATGAGTTAAAATTCCACGGTCGCTATCAATACCTCGACCATCATCCCACCCGCGAATAAATTCGCCTCTTAAATCAGGTAATCTGCCGTCAGGATAAGCTTCCGCTAACTTCGGATACTGTAATCTATTAAATGCTGAACCATTACAAGTGAAATAACCGAATGGTGGATGAGGTAACGGCCACGGAATAGGAGAACCAACCGGAATTTCATTGGCTGTTTTTATCCGGTTATCTATCTCTTCTCGGGTATATTCACGTAATGAATTTATTACTTCCTGAACAAGCTTTTGCGTAACCGCCAGTGTGTCGCTATTGCCAACCACATTTGTAAGCTGGACAACGCCTTTTTGAGTTAATGAGGCACTAGGAATGTCTGTTGTAATTTTTTGTTCTAACGCTTTATTTAATTGCGCGGTAAGTTTAGCTATATTTCCATCATCCAGAACATCATTGCCAGATTGTGCTGCAATAAAATCTGCCACGACCGATGATACCGTTGACGCTTGGCGTAATACCTTATTTAACAAATGAGTGGGAACATTATCTGGTGAAAATCCACTCTGTAGACTCTGATTTACCTCATATTTTTCCTGGCTGACTACATTCGCATTATCACTAATAGAAAAAGCCTTAAAATCATTCTTGTAACTCATATATTCCCCTAAATTTAAATAACATTATTTTACAAACCACTCATTAAAATTCAGCATTATATTTCGATAAAATACTCTTATAACTCAGAGAGCTGATTCTTTTTATATAATTTCAAGAGCAAACAACCTAATATTTTCAACCAAAACATACTAAATTCATTTATATTAAACAAACCAAAATCATTCCACTACTTTATTGCTTACTGAAATGTTTTTATACTTCATATCTCAGAATGACACTTTAGTGCTGTAATTACAGTGTCAACAAAATCACGGAATGAATGACCTGTTTATTCAGGTCATTTTTTCATTACCTCGGTTGTTCTGGCCATTCCATCTCGGGAGCCAGCGAAATATTTACTCTATTGAGCATTACCCTGTATTTTTTCCATTCCAACAGAGCGGCTTTCTCCGCTTCGGTAGCGATATCTAAATCAGCAGCATCTTGCAGTAATGCAATGGATTCATTCGCGTGTCGCAACAGAGTTACACGCCGCTGCTCCGCTTGTTCAACCTGATTTGCTTTTAGGGCTACATTATCAGTGATCCATTGTGTGCCATCCCATTTATCAAAATCGGTGGTAGGTTGCTTGAAAGTCAGAGTTTCAGGTAATTCACCCAGTTCAGTAATTCCCTGTTGAGTTAGAGTTAACGTGTCGTAAGCGATTTTTCCGCGATAATCAGGTACTCTTTCCCAACGCTTACCGTCTTCACTGCGACAAACAGCCACATCATCAGAATCGGGAAAGTCTGGTGCATCTAAATAAGAATGTGCTGACAAACTGACGCCCAACATGACATATTCGATATCAGAATTGGTAAATTCTCGTGTAATTTGATTTGTGTGATAAACTTTTATCCAGCCAGGTTGAATTGCTAATCCATTCTCACCTAATACGGCTGTTTCATGTTCTAAAAAGTTTTTTTGTTCTGTCATTATGCTGCATGCCGCTGCTCTCACTATGTAGTTAAATGCTATGTTACGGGGCCTTGATATCCCTATAAATGCGGAATTTGCGATCCAATCTGCCTGAGCTTTATAATATACGGCTTTTACCGAAATATTGTTATTTCGGGGAATATCCCACTGCAATTTTTTGAGCTCATTGCGTGAGGGAGTAATAAGAAAATTACCAGCCTGATCAACATTCTGTACCAAATAAGCCCCTTCCTGCCAAGACAATATTGAACGAGATGGATCCACATTCCGACCACTATCCCAACCACGGATAAATTCGCCCCTTAAATCAGGCAATCTGCCGTCAGGATAAGCTTCTGCTAACTTTGGGTACTGCAATTTATTAAAAAATGCACCGTTACAAACGAGGTAGTTGATAGGTGGATAGGGTAACGGCCACGGAATGGGGGAACCCACAGGTACATTAATTTCTTCACGTAATGAATTTATTATTTCCTGAGCAAGCTTTTGTGTAACCGCCAATGTATCGCTATTACCAATTACATTTGTGAGCTGAACAATACCTTTCTGTGTTAATGAGGCATCTGGAACCTTTGTTGTCATTTTTTGTTCCAACGCGCTATTTAATTGGGCGGTGAGTTTCTCTATATTCCCATCATCCAGAACATCATTACCAGATTGTGTGGCGATAAAATTAGCGACGACAGAAGATATCGTGGACGACTGACGCAATGCCTTATTTAGCATATCTGTGGTAATACCATCTTGTGGAAACCCCGTCTGCAAATTCTGATTTTCTTCATATTTTTCTTGGCTAATTACATTAGCATTATTGCCAATAGAAAAAGCTTTAAAATCATTTTTTTGACTCATGTATTTACTCCTTAAGTAAAATAATGTTTTTTATAATCAACATATTTAATTACTGTAAAAACAATCCGACTGTAATTTATTAAAATTAAAGTCTAGTTCAGAAAGAAGAGCAATACATCATTCCTATTTATTAGGAGACTGACCGTTTTTATATAATTGTAATCAATAAGCAATTAAATATCTTAGAGTCAAAAATATAGCCAAACCATTTATATTTAATATCTAGAAACTATTCTTCACTTATTCCCTCTATCTCCTTCTTCAACTCCTTCTGGTTTAAATTCCAAACTGAATCTTCCGGCATTTGGACACAAACATCTAAACGACAGTGCTCTGAAATGTCACAGGCTCTCTATATTCATAAAACACACATGCATTGTTCTCATCGATACACTTGAGCCTCCAGTTCTGAAAATGGATTAGTAAGTGAGAATGTTGTTTTTTAATCTACCTGTACGGTAGTGCACTGTTATATGTTAACAATAATAAATTGAATATTGAAGAGTAATTATTATAAAAATAAAAACCCTTTCACGGAGTAAATAATATTTACTTAAAAATCCATAAATTGAAATTTACCGTTAAGAAAGGGTCAAAATTTTTTTCATCCAAATAGAAAACAGTCTCTCCTTCTATTTCTGGCTATAAAGAGTATCCTTGTTCAACCATTACGCTGCTTTCACTATGTAGTTAAAGGCTATGTTGCGGGGGCGGTTCTCTGGTGCGACAGGAGCAACCCTTGCCGCGTCGAACCCGAAACCATATGCAGTGTATACAACATCCTGGGTAAAATGGCCCACTGATTTAGGATTACCGTCTGTACCCACGCCCAAAGTTGCACCACCATAAAAAGCCCCTTTTGTTGCCAGATTAAAGTAACCTGTTATTGCCCCAGGAAATGAACCTACAATATTTCTAATGGCATCTCCCTGATAAGTTAAAATTCCACGGCCGCTATCAATACCTCGACCATCATCCCATCCACGAATAAATTCGCCTCTTAAATCAGGTAATCTACCGTCAGGGTAAACTTCCGCTAACTTCGGATACTGTGATTTATTAAAAGCTGAACCATTACAAGTGAAATAACCGAACGGCGGGTGAAATAACGGCCACGGAATAGGAGAACCAACCGGAATTTCATTGACTGTTTTCATCCTGTTATCTATCTCTTCACGGGTATATTCACGTAATGAATTTATTACTTCCTGAACAAGCTTTTGTGTAACCGCCAATGTATCGCTATTACCAACCACATTTGTAAGCTGGACAACACCTTTTTGAGTTAATGAAGCACTGGGAATGCCTGTTGTAATTTTTTGTTCTAACGCTTTATTTAATTGCGCGGTAAGTTTAGCTATATTTCCATCATCCAAAACATCATTGCCAGATTGTGCTGCAATAAAATCCGCTACGACAGATGATACCGTTGACGCTTGACGTAATACCTTATTTAACAAGTGGGTGGGAACATTATCTGGTGAAAACCCAATCTGCAAACTTTGATTTACCTCATATTTTTCTTGGCTGACTACATTCGCATTATCACTAATAGAAAAAGCCTTAAAATCATTCTTGTAACTCATATGCTTTCCTTAAATTAAATAATATTATTTCATAAAAAACATACTGAACTATTGTAAAGATGATTTCTCTCAATTCACGCAAATATCAGTCTAGTTCAGAAAAATAACAATAGAATGCTATTATTACTTATAAGGTTAACTATTTTTATATAATCGGCAGCAATAAGTAGTTCAACATTCTATTTGATGTTCTCCATGCGGAATATTTTTATCTAAAAACAAATAGTTAAACGGTAATGTCCAGAGTTAAAAACCGTATCCAGAAATTTATCCATTAACACTAATTCAGTACCACTATTGACATTTTTAACCACTGATAATTTAAAAATATTTCCAATTTTAATTAAATTACCCAGATATATGTCTCACGACCAAGCCAATAATTCCCCTATCCTTTCTCTTTTTTCTGCGAGATGGTTTGACTGTATTTACATCGTTTGCACCTGACAGTGACTTTTCCCTAGAATTCTCTTCAAAGAGGTTGCGTGGCGAAAACCTGGCAGAAATAGTGTTAAGCATCGAAATTTTATGATGATTTGCCTGCATTTTGACAGCACATATCTACATTTCCCAAATTAATCTATTTGGCTGAATCTGACACTTTTAATATAATCCATATCTGAAAAATGATAAAACTAATCAGTGCAAAATATTAACGGAAAAATAAAATATCACCATACAAAGAAGAGCTAAACCATTTAAAAGCACGCTTACTCAGCGAAATTATCTATTCACACACATCGTTTTCATGGTTCAAAGCAATCCATTGTGCCCTTAAATGTCCAGACCGCAGGTTCTATTTCAGGTGGAGAATTGCCAATTATTTATACAGAAAAAAATAAAGCCAAGAAAATCTCAACTCATATAAATAAAAATCTAAGAAACAAATATTGGCGTGATTTAGGATTAGGGTCCTATATAGGGAAAATTTGCGTATATCTCATTATGTTGGCTTTGTTATTTCTCGCACATGCATTATTGTCGATAACTTTCATGCTTTACAAAATACAACCATTGGCGTTCTTAATGAAGATATTGAAGGAAAAATAAGGATAAGCAATAATGTAAAAATAAGTGTAAATACTTACATTATTTTTCAATCTTATCAATTGACAGAAATTCCTTGCTTTTATAACTTTAAACCACAACTAGAACTTTAAAAATTTAAGCTCCCTGTACGACAGCGCACTCTCAACTAACGAGTAATCTCAGTAGTTAATTTTCTAAGTTGTCTGTGCCGTGAGCATCTTTATTCTCAGGTTATGAGACACTTGAAGAGGATTTTTAGTAGTACATTAACGGTAAAATTTCTTTCAAACCAAGTCAATAAAGATTCCCTCAAATTTCCCCATTATACTCGCCCAATTCGCAGCAAAACGTGGACGAACAGCAAAACACTGTAAACGAACTGTCGACGGCAAAGAGGCACGTTCACGCCTGAGCATCATCAACCATTCTTTAGCTATACCACTTTCAACGGCGCATACTTCAAAAACTAGAACGAGGTGAGTTCACACCTGCCACAATCGCAATATTACGTAACACCAAGGCATCAAGATAATTAAAATAGGGTTAAGAAAAAGACTGCCGTTCGAAGGAGAGAAGAGATCAGACGAACGGGACACATTCCCGTCGCCTGAAGGTCTCAGCCGGTATGCAAGCCGCTAATCCCACAGCGATTGTCAACCAAACACTGACAAAAAGCAAGGGATACGCGTGTTCTGACAAACCACGATTTTCGTTGAATTAATAAAGGTAAAATGAGAATCACTGAGAGAAAGAGAAGTTGAGCGATGATGTTTAAGAAAACCATTACTCAATGAGCCGTTGATGCCAATGGGGATAAATTGTTGGCAAAAATCGGAAATTTCATACCGGTACAATTTCCTTAATTCTTTGACAACAGCTGTATTATCAGTTCCACCTTATTGCGGCATCGCAGTCACTTCAATTACATCATCATGTCCCGATAAAATTTAATATCAGTGATTGCTCAAAAGCCCATCCTATTTAAGCACTCTGTGATTTGTAAGGTATTCACAAGAAAAGGACCGCAAACCGTGGTCTTTTTTACCCCTACAGAGTTGCCTGTGAGGGTATCATTTATCCCTTCCGTTCAAAAAAGGTACTCCCATGCCTGCTACTGATGAACAACAGATTATTATTGACTATAAGGCTATCCCAGGCAGCATGGCTTGCGTACAAGCTTATGCCGGTTCCGGTAAAACCTATACGTTGAAATCCTATGCTGAAGCTCACCCAGAAATGAAAATACTATATCTTGTGTTCAACAAATCTGTCAGGGAAGAAGCTCAGAAAAAATTCCCTAAGAATGTTGACTGCAAAACTTCACACGCACTGGCCGCAGCTAGATTCAAGCATTACAGCCACAAGTCAAAGCTCAACATAGCTGTGAAAGAATATAAGGATCTAATGGGTGAGGAGGATTGGCGAGTCGTGAAGCTGGCAATTAATGGCCTCACCCACTTCATGAACTCCGCAGACAATGAAATTACCATCACCCACGTTATGAAGGATATCAGTGATCCTGATAAAATCCCTTCTTCCCGGATTGATGCCGCATTGCGGGCCGCTCGTCAGGTATGGAAACAGCAAATCGACCCTAAATCCGATGTACCCTGTACCAGCAATACCCTATTAAAGCTCTTTCAGATGTCAAACCCGTCTTTGGATCAAGTCTATGACACGATATTGTTTGACGAAGCTCAGGATGCAAATCCTGTAACACTCGATATTGTCCTGAATAATAAATGCAGCAAAATCTTTGGCGGTGATGTGCACCAGATGATTAACCGCTGGCGTGGGGCAGAAAACGCTTTAGGTATCGTTGAAGAGAAAGGTGCCACAGTAATGCGCCTGACAAAATCGTTCCGATTCGGGCCAATGGTTGCAGCACTGGCGAATATTGTGCTTTCAATGAAAGGTGAGATCTATCCTCTCGTCGGTCTTGGCCCTTTGGATGAAGTGGCGCAGCCCGAGGAAATCGCACAAAATGGATTCCATGCAGTCATATCCCGAACGTACATGGGTGTTATCCAGTCAGCCTATGAAGCAATAATTAGGGGTAAACGGGTCATGTGGAACGGTGGTATTAGCAAATACTACCTTGATGAATTGCTTGACCTTCATGCCATGAAAACCAGTAACTACCAGGCTATTAAAAACCCTCGTGTACTCAGTGATTATGGAAACTGGGTCAACTATCAGAAAATAGCTGAGACGACCAAAGATATCAACATGATGCGGGCCATACGGCTAATAGAAAACTATGCCGATATTCCTAGCATGGTTGACACGATGCGTACAAACGAAGCCCGAACAGAGAAGGATGCGGATCTTATTGTCACCACAGCTCATACATCTAAAGGCATGGAATGGAATAATGTTATTCTGAACAATGACTACCCCAGCATTCTGGAAGCCTTAATAATGAAAAAGCCTAAACAGGCCATTATTGATGAAATGAACCTGCTGTATGTTGCAATAACCCGAACTCAGGAATTAATCAATATTAACGATGTCCTCATGGAGCTATTAGAAGAATACAAGCAACGGAAAGAGCGAAATATTTCAATAGTCTTACTTTAAAAATAAGCCCGGCAATTAGCTGTAATGCCTGTTAGTTAAGCTGACTAGCCTTTCTTTTTATCGGGTATTTTTGTAGTTTACGCCTCACTACTCTAGGATATTTTCTGTCAGGAAGCTTTGCTGGTAATTCAAACATGCTTAATCTTTCCAATAAGTGAGCATAGTGCTTTTTACTACAGAAAGCCTAAATAGCCACTTCAAAAAACGCACCAACCGAAGTCAGTGCGTCACATTGAAGCTCAATCAGGATAGAACTCCTGTGAAAGGATCTGACTTATATTCCAAGCACACTCATCCGGGAACATATCCAGCCATGTTTCGTCGACAGCGGAAGAAACTGCATCAGCCCAAACTTTGGCAAACCAGTCTTTGTCAGCAATTGTGCTTTTCAGGCTAGGTGTATCTTTTATATGCCATACCAGTGCTTTTCTCTGTTCTTTGATAATTCGTTGCCAACTTGGACTACGACACTCAGGCTGGAATTGCCATCTTAGAAGGCGAGATAATAAAATTGCCATACGACTTGCTAGTTCACGTTTTTCACTCCTGCCTACATCCTCAATTTCCTCAGCAATATTAACTACATCGATCTCAGAGAATTTACCTGCACGCAATAATGCTGCTTGTTCATTTGCCCAAGCGACCACATCAGTTTCGTAACGGGTATGACCCATGTTGCCTCCTTTAATAAAAACCAGTTTGTACGGCAATACACATGTGGTTAATTATATAAGATTGCAAGTACAAAAAGCAGGTTATTGCACATCAACTCCGGGTTGAAAAGCTGATATTGGACTTTGGGGGACCATAGATTTTATGCGCATTGCTCCGGCTCTTAACCTTATTTCCTGTTACGGTGCCACACGTAATACATTGACTTTTTATGATAGGGCATCTCCATTGGGGCATTATCCCAGCAATTGCCACGGCGGCTCATACTTTGCGTCATGCGATAACGCCACAGCCTTTGCCGGAATGAATGGCTGGCATATTGGCTACCCTGGTCTGAATGGAACATCACGTTTTGCGGTCTGCCGCGTTGCTCGTATGCCATGTCCAGTGCTTTAACCACTAAATCCGCATCCGGCTTTGCCGATAATGCCCAGCCAACCACTCGACGACAGTATAAATCCAGTACCACAGCCAGATAATGCCAGCCGCCTTCTGCCCAAATATAGGTAATATCACCGCACCAGACACTATCTGGCGCGCTAACGTCAAATTCCCGATTGAGATGATTCGGGATATCTAACCTTTCAGTCCGGGCCGTTTGATAACGGTGTGGGCCAGGCTGCTTACTGATTATCCCGGCTTCTTTCATCAGGCTTCTGACCTTGAAACACCCTATCTGATACCCCAGAGCACGCATCATGCCCAGTAACGTTCTGCTGCCCACTGAGTAGCGGCTTGCTTTAAATAACGCGGTGATTTTACTGCGCTGCTCTAACCGTTCAACATTAATCAGCCTGCTGCAATGCTTGTGTTCGTAATAACTGCTGGCGGCAACATCAAACACATCACAGACTAATTCCACTGCTTCATGCTCTCTTAACGAGTCTATCAACGTGTACGTTCGAGTTCGTCCGACATCAAGAGAGCGGTAGCCTTTTTTAATATCGCTTTCTCCCGCTCTAACCGATTGACTCTGGCCTCCAGCTCTTGAATGCGCTGCTGCTCTGGCGTCAGGGCTTTAGCCTTCGGTGTCACACCGCCTCGTTCTTGCTCAAGTTGCTCAACCCAGCGCCGCAGCACCGATTCCCCCACACCAAGTGACTTAACGGCTTCTGCAAGGCGGTAGCCTTGGTCAAGTACCAGACTGACAGCATCACGCTTAAACTCTGTAGAAAACGTACGACGTTGTCTTGTCATTGAACACCTCTTTTAACTAACGTGGTAATCTTACCATCTAAATGGGTGTCCGGTTTTATTATAAAATTACACGCAATGAAGATAAACATCTAAATCCGGATACCCTTATGATATTTCCTTAATCCGGAACTTATTGCCGCTGTTTCTCTGAATCCGGCACGGTGACATTACGCAAGCGCCGCCTGTCGCTGAAAATGATGGTCTGGTGTATTGTCGGCATGGCGCTGGATCGCAAAAGCTTATTCATCAAATCGTCAACAGTCGGAATCTGTTGCCCAGCAACCATCCGTTCGTTGCACCCAGAACTGTTATATAGGGTCATGCTTATGGGTGCACTAATTTTGCTACTAGCCGATTTGCTGGCAAGGACCATAGCTCCACCAAACTAAGAAATATTAATTAAGTATTGTTATCTTTTTCACTTTCTTTGTTTTTATCTCTTATGCTTTCTACAGTCCATAATCCTCGCTTCTCCCTTTCCTTCTTAATGGTTGATGGAAAGAGAGAATTCAGTTTCCCACGAATATTAATTAAATGTTCTTTATCTTCCGTAATATTTCCAAATCGTTCTTTGATAATTACACAATCATCGATTTCAGAACCAATCCATTTACGATTTTTAATCTCCGCCATTACATAAGTTGTGCCAGAGCCACCAAATGGATCAAAAATCAAGTCCCCTTCTTTGGTCGCCATCTCAATAACTCTATCAAGAACCTTAATACTTAACTCGTTAGCTCCATTTCTTTTCTTGTATTTTTTATGTCGAACTAGAGGAATGTCATACCATACGTCAGTAAGATTAATACCAAGAGGATTCATTTTGCTTTTATATCCCCCATAATCTTTAAGATCACCAAAGCATTTAGGACAAGTTTGGGCAGCTAATCTATCAGGCTCGAATGTATTAGCTTTCTCTCCTTTAATAAAGTATAAAAGAGAATAATGTGAAGGGTATAGGCGTCCTTGGATAGGCATATTGTTTTTCATATCAACAGCTATCCAGTGCTTAAAATTAAGCCTACCATGCAAGAAATTTGCCATCTTGCTATTCCATATAGGTAAGTTCCATAAAAACAGCGATCCCCCAGGTTTTAACATGCGAACACATTCATCCAACCATTGATGGGTCCACTTGATATACTCTTCTTCTTTTAAGTTATCATCCATTTTAGAAGGATAAAGTTTATCAAGATTAAATGGAGGATCAGCAAATATCATATCTACTGTATCATTTTGAATTTCCTTACTAACATCCAAACAATTCCCATGATATAACCTTCCATTATCTGTCTGTAGAGCTAATGTGGTTTTTTTAGCAATACTACTACGCTCTTTGTTTTCTTTAAATGAAAGGCTAAGTTTATCATATAATAATGATGCGTTTCTCTGAATTAATTCAAGAGTATCCATATCCATATCCATATGCCCCATGTTCAACTGAAAATGAAGTTGGGTAATATTATAAACATCGCAAAGAATCATCAAATCATTACCGCTAGGCATAATGTTTCTCTGATTGTAATATTTAAGTCTTTCAACAGGAATAGACGTTTTCTTACTTATTTCATTATAAGTTTTAAAATTAGAATCACCTTTCCCTAAAGTTTTAATAAATTGATCAGAATAACTCATTACGTAACTACTCATTATTAAACCCATACGGTACAAGGAAAATCCATATAAGTACAAAAAAGCGCAGAAATACAGCCAGGCAATTAGCTGGGCTGTAATAGGTACCACTTGTCGTCGTTTGTAATATCTGCTTATTTAGCTGGTGGTGTTTCATTGCTTTCAGAATTGGCTTGACCTTCATTAACCATACCCCGAATGACTCCAACAAACTTGGCAAACGGCTGGGCACCAACGACAGCTACTTCTTTGCCAGTCAAGTTGTCTCGGACAATTGTGGTCGGCGTACCAGTCACATCACTTTCTGCCCCCAAATCCATATCTGCCTTGATACGCTTAATGATCACCTTATCAGTCAGACAGGCATCATATTTGGCTTTATCGACCTGAAACAGGGCGACCATCTGCTCAGCACCAACGAACCCTTTACCGTTGGTTTCAGTATTCGTAAACCAGTAGTTGGTTGCAGCCCAGAAGCCCTGTGCCCCTTTCTGCTGGCCGATACATTCAGCAATAAGTGCCCCTTTAGTTGACATCGGCTCATGGAACGACAGCGGGAAATGACGCCATTCCCAGTTAATAGCGCCGTTATTTGCTGTATCAACCAGGTATTTCGGTGTCTGGTGGAAACGCTGGCAGAAAGGACACTCCAGATCTTCATAGTTGATCAGCGTGAAACGTGCCTTTGGATTACCGTAGATATAACGACCTTTTTCGTCCACACTGGTATTCTCCCAACCTTTAAAAAGATCTTTACGCTGTTGTGCCAACTTATCTTCTTCCAGACCCACCAACGCCTGCTGTACTGCCGACTTAAAATCCCCTCCGTCAGTGACCATCCCAGCCTGCATTGATGTCAGTTTTGCGGATACATCAGACAATTGCCTCTGAACAGCTTTGATTTTGCTATCGAGAGTAGACGTTTTGACTGCCGTATAGACGGAAAATCCGGCCGCAACCAATACCAAACCACCAATAATTATCGGCCCCAATACCACAACTTTGTTTACCTTAGTTTCACTTTGCATTATTCCTCCCAAAATGCATTAGTTAGTTAAATTTGGTTGTCTGGTTATCGACATGCATCTTAATGCGATACTGTCTCAATTCTTCAGGCTCCCCCTTCGTCAGAACATCAATTTCATGCTGGGAAAGCCGGTACCCCGGTGTAGAGCAATAACGTTCTTTGATCTGCAAATACTCAGTTCGGGAAGCGTTCTGCTTGTTGTTGGGAAGCAGGAAAGAGTTTTCATCACAAAAACGTGGAGCCTGAATGAAGGTACCGCGAGGACCATTTGCATATTGAGTTCTGGAAACGCTGGTGAGCAAAACCTGAGTATAGGCATCACGAGCTACATATCGAGTACCACTCAGATCATGAACCGCATACGGACTGACAAGAGAGTGCTCATAAGCCGGATGACGCAGCGCTGCACCACCCCACTCAGTACCATGCCAACTTTCGGAAAACTGATAGCCCTGTGGGTACTCTGCTTTAGCCACAGTCACCCAAGTTTCATCAACATAAGCACGTTTCTGTTTTTCAATACCGGAACAACCTGCGAGAGCCATTCCGACAATTGCTACCAGAAGAGACCGTGCATAACGTTTGGTATCTTTCATCGCTAAGTCTCTGGTTAGAAAGTAAAACCATTATCTGAATTTTTCACACTGGACGTTATGGTTAATAGGGACAAAACGTGGCCCTTTTCCTTACACACAGCCAAACCTTTTCAGTTAACGTATTTACATCTAACTGGAGAACCCTCTGATGCTTAAATTCATTAAAAACCTGTTATCTGGCAATACAGGCAAACACAATGAAGCTAACATGCTGCATACAGACGTCGAAGAAATTGACTCTCTGTTAGATGACACGATGCGAAAATTAGTGTTGCCTCCGGATGTATTGCGTTATCCACCAGCGGAAATCGGTTTTCCGGCTCTGGTACCGGGTGAATCCATTCTGAAACGTTATCAGGATGATATGATCATGGCGATCAAACGTGAGTTGAATATTCGTGACAGCGAATTCAACCAGCTGATGATGCCCATGCTTATCAATTTCGCAAACTTTGTTCAGTTTTTCCCTGCTTCTGAGCACCATCATCATCGTGCAGCCAGTGGGCTGCTACGCCACTCTCTCGAAGTTTGTTTCCAATGTATTCGTCGAGCAAAGAACTTTGAGTTCGATTCAATGGAAGTGCCGGTTGTGAAATCAAACCGTATCTTAGCATGGCGTTTAGCTATTGCTGCCGGCGGATTGCTTCACGACATTGGTAAGCCTTTCACTGACTTTGAAGTGTGGGATAAAACTGGCAAACATCACTGGCCCCCAGGTCATGTGCCAATACATGAGTGGGCAAAGAAAAACAAAATCGACCGTTTCTTTTTAGTCTGGAAATCTGGGCGCCACCAACAACATCATTCCAGCACTAACGCAATGCTAATGATGATCATGACTCAGGAGTTGCATAACTTCTTACTCAAAGAAAGTAATGATATTTACAACGAGTTGACGCGTGCTTTAGCCGTGAACTCTGTCCGTGCAGAAGGGATCGAAGAGAATGCGCCGGATAAGAAAAACAAGATCTTGAGAATCATCCAAAAGGCTGATTCACTTTCAGTACGTCATGATATGCAACGCTATGGCGGTGATGCTATCCGTGCAACACAATCTGGTGTACCTGCGGTTCAACGTGTAGTAGATGCAATGCGTTACCTGCTTAAAAAAGGTACTTGGCAACCGAACAAACCGGGGAGTCCAGTTTGGGTAACCTCTCATGGTATATTCATCGTTTGGGGTACCGCCGTAAAAGATATTACTTTCACAGTAAAAAAATCGGGCGCTATCATCCCTCAGTCTGCTGGTAGTTTGGCGGACCTCATGATGAGTTATAAATTGTGCATCCCGAACGTAAACAGCAAAGAGAATACTGCTTACTGGCGTGTAGCCCCTCATATCATGAACGACAAAGACTCCCGTAACAGCAAAGAACCGAAAGTTGTTTTGAGCTGTTTGAGGTTGATCTCGCTTGAAGTTTTGTTCGTGGACACAATGGAGCCCCTGCCGATCTCTTGCCGCATCCGTATTGAAGGTGAATGGCGTGAGTTTCTTTCCAACAAAGGCCGCAATGTTCCAGTTCTTAAGGAAAGCGTCCCCTATGTTGGTATCAATCTACCTGCTGAAAACAGTATTCCACCAAATGTTAACCTTGAGATCCTTAAAGAAAACACACTAATTCCTGACATTGATGAATTACCGTTAGATAAGATGTTCGGTCCGCATAACCCGGTTACGCCTGAGAATGCTCACCAGCTTCTTCGCAAGCTGAACCTGCTATCTGAAGACGACTACCAGCGCGTTAACGCTCGCCGTGAAGCAAAGATGCAAATCGCAATTACAGAAGCCAACAAAAAGCCCGAGGAAACTTCTGAACCTGTTATTCAGGCAAAAGAAGATGCCATCTCCAAACCAGATGCCAGCAAACAAAGCGAAAGCAATGCTAACGAAAAGAAATTGAGTCTTACTGAGATTTTGAACTCAGCTCAAGCCGAAATTGAGTTTGATGAAGGGGATCAGACGTCAGAGGTAACTCACACTGGCAGCGAAGGCTCTCTTCGCCTTAAAGAAACACTCACCCATTCTAACATTAATGACCAATATGAAGAGGATAAAAAACATCTATCCTCTACACCTGTCGCACCGGTTGCCCTAACAAAAGAAACTCGTAAAACCATCCAGAAAGGCGAGGATGAAGTAGATCGTGGAGATTTTGAGGATAACTACAATGATATCACTCATTATCAGGGAGAGAATGACTTTGGATACAGTGAATACGCTACGCAAATTGCTGTACCGGCAGATGACGTGGCATTTCATGCCGCACCAAGCTCGCTATTCCGGAACGGTACTAATGAAGCAAAAAAAATGTTGGTGGAATACGTAGCTGCGAACGTAGATAAACTTTTTCATGAATCCGGCCATTGCTGCATCATCATGGAAAAAGGGCTGGAAAACAACTATTTCATACCAATGCAAAATTCCGATTGGATCTGGCGCCCTTTTATGGAGTCACCTTCAGATTTCTATACACATCGTTCACAAATGTGTTTCTATCTGCGCCGCGAACTTAACGAAGACATCGCACAGCTGTCCAACGGACGCTATCGCAAGATCATCAGCCCCATTGACCTATCTGAGGTATCAGTCAGTATGACTGATCTTTACCGGGCTATTACACTGAAAGGAACTCAGAAGCAGGCTTACAACGGCGATCCAGTAATTGCATTATCCGCAGTGATGAAACGCCGTGTCGCAACGGAGCTGAATATTAACTTCAATCAGCTTCAGCAAATCATGATTGATCAATTCGATTTCTCTACCCGATCCGGCGTTGATTACATCCTCGCTACTGATGAACACATTCAGAATTTTATGGTGAATAAAGATGAGTGAATGGAATTATAACATGCGCTGGCGACCTAATTTCGAAGCAATGGAAGTCGCGGGATGGACAACTGGCATTGTTGCTGCTTTAGGCGTTAATACTTACTTAAACATGCCTTCTATACCCTGCTATCTGGCCGTAGCGGTTCAGGCTGCATATGGTATCCGTACATTGCCCAGCGCATGGGATATCTATACCCATAAGCGCAGACTAAAACGCAAGCCTAGTGTACTGAAGCTGAGTATAGATAGCTTCATTGATGCCATGATCAAACACCCAGACAGTTATCTACTCGGTTATGGATTTGAATGGGGCCAGAATGAAGGACAGCTGACCTTCGAACTAATTAAAAGGGATATCAAAAAATTCGTAGGCAAAACTCCAGAAAACTTTATGGGCCTCGGTTGGATCCATGCACTGGGTAAAACACAAGACTGGATCAGAGTTTCCGAAGACCTCCTTTCTCTGCACACGTTGATCACGGGAACCACTGGTTCGGGGAAAACAACCTATTTCAAACTCATGATCCTGCAAGCAGCTCTGAAAAAACAACCACTCATTCTCATCGACCCGAAAAACGATGAAGAATTGGCCGACTGGATGCACTTTTGCCTGAAGCTAGTGGAACGTAGCGAGAAATTTAACTATATGTCGCTGGCTCACCCTGAGAAATCAGCGCGTATCTCACCAATTACCAACTACACCCGTGCCGGAGAAGTGGCAAACCGTATTACTTCTGTTATCCAACGTTCCGATGGTACTAGTGACCCATTCGTGTCATTCGGTATCATGTCACTAACAACAGTAGTTGAGCTGATGAAGATCTGCGAAATCAAACCTACGCTCAAAAATGTAAAAAGCCAGCTTAGTTCCGATATTTCTTCTCTCGCTGAGCTGCTGGTCAAGGCCATTACCAAAGAAGGCCGAAAAGTGCTAGGCGAAGATGACTTTGACCTCCTGTTTACGTTGCGAATGGAACGTTACGCCAACAAGGTTAAAGGCCCAAAAGGAGTCGCTGAAATTTGCGCTGAAATCTATCGCAATGATATTAAGCCAAACCGCAGTAATCCTTCATTGGAAGCAGGTCTAGATATGCTGAACCATCAACGTGAGCACTTCCAGAAAATGATTCTGAACGTGATGCCAATTCTGAGCCAGATGACTCAAGGCTTCATGGCAGAATTGCTATCTCCTGATAGCGAAGATGAGGATCAGCTGAATGACATACGCCCTATTTCTAACGTACGTGACATTATCACTACGGGCGGTATGTTATATCTCGGCCTCGACTCACTGGCCGATGCTGAAACAGGTTCAGCTATCGGGTCAATTTTCCTGTCAGATATCACGTCTGTGTCTGCTGATGTATATAACTTCATGAAGCCGCGTGGAGATGACCTATCTTCTGTGATGGTGCTTATTGATGAGGCCGCTGAAGTCATTAATGATCAGGTTATCAAAATGCTGAACAAAACCCGTGGCGCAGGATTCCGCCTCTTCATTTCGTCTCAGTCAACGTCTGACTTTGAAGCCCGTCTGGGTTCTGAGGCCAAAATGAAACAGGTTATTACCAACACTAACCATTTCACCGCCCTTCGCACCCCTGATCCTGACGCACAAGAAGCCGTGATGAAACGTGTACCACCTACGAAATTCCGTTACCTGATGCGTGGACATGGCTCAAATGCCGGTGCTGACCCAGAGATGATTTCCGGTAGTGTAGATGAACGCCTTATGGAAGAAGAAGGCGAGCTGTTCCAGTCTCAGCTTTTAGGCTGGTTACCCAATCTGGAATTCATGGCAATCAATCAAGCAAATAAGATTGTCAAAGGTAAGGTACCGATCATTATTCCGCCCAAATCCAACTCGAAACTCAATCAGGCATCCAAAAAGGCCAAAAAATATCTGGCCCTCTACGAAAAGAAAGTTCGGGGAGAAAAATCCCGTATCGCTCCTGGGGGGTAATCCATGCAGAAAACCAAGTCCTTATTCATGCGCAAGGAAGAATATGCCGCTTATGATGGCCTGACTCTCATCTGGCCATGTATTGAGAACATCACACTCAGCATGATTACTCTATTACCAGAGCCAACACCTAGCGGGCGAATTGCAGATGCTATTCAACGGGCGGTTGCTGCATATCATCGCCACACTTCAGAGCCGTTCAGTGACTGGGAACGTCTCGCTATGTACTGCCTTGAGCTAGCCAGTTTTACCGCTAGTGAGCTTAATTGTCGTCTGTCACCGCAAGATATCACTGAACAATGCAGGAGACCGAGGCGTTTGACGATAGAGCTGCTGGCGGATACCAGCAAGAAACTAAGGGGAAGTAATGCTTGATAAACTGACTGAAGAAAAGTGGCCCCAGACAATAAAGATGATCATCATCTGGAGTACCGCAATTCTTTTCGTTATCTCCATGTTTTTTCCAGCTGAGTATTTCTACAGCAACATGAAAAAAGAAATTGGCTGGGGTCATCAAATGATAGGAAATGAGGATTTCAATATCGTCATAGACCATGCAACTGAGAACTACCGTTCCACATTCGTTGAAACGGGTATCGATAGTGGTCTACGTGAATTCTACCGGTTGTCTACTCAGGATATCGCTAGTCAGGGTGGTCCTCTAAATATGATCGCGGCCATATTCCTCAATATGGCCGAAAATCTGAACTACTGGTTTTATATGATCGTGTACCGAATCACGCTGAATTTGTACTGGTTGCCGTATATGACCGTGGTGATTTTCCCATCCATTTTTGCTGGAGCCATGAGGTGGTTATCGAAACGCTATAACTTTGGTTATGCCTCTCCGTTCCTTAACCGTCGCAGTATGATCCTGATTGGCTGGGGTATTTACAGTATTCTTCTGTCCCTATTTGTACCGCTGCCTGTGCCACCAATGATAGGCGCAGTCATCATGATAGTGATGATCCCGATAGGCACTTCTCTGCTTATCGCTAACCTTCCAAAGCGAATTTAAAACTACTCGAAAAGCGCCGCATTTTGCGGTGCTTTTCCTTATAGGTCCCTTGTTTTTGTTTGATAAATTAGCCCGCGAGGTGAGGCATGGCTAAGAAAACGTTATTCACGCTGTCTGCTGTGTTCAGCCTGACAGCCACAGCAACATTAATCTCCGTCTTTTTATTATTTGATAAATCGACTCAAATTAATGCGATGCAGAAAAAAACTTCCGGCAATTCATACCTCAGTAGCCGAGACGTTATGGATAAGGAAATGGCAGAAGTATTACTACCATATCTTCAAAAACAGAAAGCAAAAGAGAAATTGCGAGGCACAGTGAAAAAACCGGACACAGTTTATGTACCGGAGCAATTACAACAATCGCGAGGGTATTGATGAAAAACACAACGTCTTTGAAATGGGTATTGTTTGGCCTCCCGTTTGCCGCGCTGGCGGGTGCAGCATCCTTCATAGCCTACACGCTGCATAATCAGGATCGTTTGTTAAATGACCTTGCAGTAATAGTTGACACTCACAAAACGGTTGTTAACAACCGTACCGAGCTAGAGCAAGCTTTCAGCCAGTACATCAATGCGTCCGGTTTAAAAGTGTCTGGGCTGGATACGAGTGGTAACGCTGGTGGTTCGATGGGATACAGAACCGGACATCAATCAGAAACTGCCTATACACCTTCAACTGACAATGAGCGTATCTATGGCAATCCAGATGCACAGTTTTTCGTACTCGAATATTCCGACTACGAATGTCCGTATTGCAAAGAACATTTCCCACAGGTATTGGATCTCGTCGATTCCTCTTCCGGGAATATCGCTCTGGTTTTCAAACATATTCCTGTTCACGGTCAGGCTTCACGAACTGAGGCATTAGCCGC
This sequence comes from Photorhabdus aegyptia, assembly GCF_000612035.1. Taxonomy (NCBI): domain Bacteria; kingdom Pseudomonadati; phylum Pseudomonadota; class Gammaproteobacteria; order Enterobacterales; family Morganellaceae; genus Photorhabdus; species Photorhabdus aegyptia. The sequence continues at coordinate 39,155 of NZ_JFGV01000032.1, forward strand.
TGAATGCGCTGCTGAGCAAGGTGGCAATCCTGCATTCTTCAACATGTCCCGTGCAATTTTCCGTTATACCCAATCTGATGGGCGTGGCATGAGTGTACCGCTTGATCAGGTTGCTCGCGAAACTGGGCTGAATGATAAGCGCCTGCTGGGATGCGTCAACGCTGCGAGACCTTCGGCCAAAATAGCCGAGGATGTTCAAGAAGCTGGTCGACTGAATATTCAGAAAACACCAACCAACATCGTCACTTATGGGGATAAATCCGCGATGGTTCAGGGTGCAGTAAGCGGTACTGGACTTATGCAAATGATGGCCCAGCTAGCTGAGGGGGACAGTAAATAGCTTTCGTTGATAAACATCAGCGATAAAGGCTCCCTTGTGAAAGGGGGGATGGTTAATTTTGGGGTTATTAAATCATGAGTGAACCAATTTACATATCGCATTCCGTAGATGATCCACTGAAGTTCTTCTTCTGGTCAGTTGACGAAGCAATGCCTTTTTTCATCATGCTGGGTATCGGGGTTTTTACCGGGCGCATTTTTACGATGGCACTTCTCGGTATCGTAATCACCCGATTCTATGGCGGGTTTCTGCAAAAGGCATCAGAAAAGTATTTTCTACACCTTTGCTACTGGAAATTCGGTGTGTCATTTGGGAAGAGCACTATTGTACCTAACGCATTCGACCGGGAGTTTATCGTCTGAACAGCCAGAATTTTAAAAAAGGGCTTTTAAGTCTCAAGAGTGAAAACAAAACCCTTAAGTTTGCTCTTCTCATCGCGATGTTCACTGCTGGCATTCTTGCCACAACCATTATGAAACGTTCGCAAGTTGTGACTATTGTTCCTCCGAATTTGACGCAAACTGCTTGGTTGGACAAGAACGCAGCCAGCGCTCCGTACATGCTAGCGTGGGCAGTTTACATTGCTCAGTCTCTCGGTAATGCAACTCCGGAATCGGTTGATATGCTGAAAGAAGCGATCGGTCCTTTTTTAGACGCAAACATTTACACACAAGTAATGAAACGTATCGACGATCAGATTGACCAGCTCAAACGTGACCGTATCAGTCTGTCTTTTACACCGATTCGCGTGATCACTGATCCTACCGCCCCAGGTACCTTCTATGTCGAAGGTAATCAGGGACTGGAAGGTATTACCGGTAAGCCTGTTATTAAGTTGGTCAACTTCCAAATCTCTGTCGATATTCAAGGTTACCGCCCTATCGTTACTTACATCAATATCAAGCAGGGCCGTTCAGAACTCCCTAGTGATGCAGCAAAAAGAAAAGACAAAAAATCAACCGGTTAAACAAGGTAACAAAGGTTAACCATGACGAAAACAACGGTGGGAAATTTCGTTAGTTGTTACAGCTCAGTTACAACCGTTCTCATTCCCACGCTTGCGGTAAACAAAGTGAACGATGGGGTTAACTACTCATTTTTGTGGCCACAGCGCTTTAAATATAAATCCAGTGTCTTTTAATTAGGCACTCTAAATCCAGTAATGCGTCTGCCACTATTCGGGGGCTAAATGTTGAATAGAAAACGCTTAAGTATTTTGACGTTGGCGGTGGTGTCTATAGTTGCAAATCCACTGTACGCGAATAGCAACACATTGACTGTTGATCAGGGCGTTGTTCTTAAGCGTTCCAGCAACGGCCAATCTTCTGATCTTTTTATGTTAAAAGGCTATAGCCAGACTTCCAGCCAGTCACAGGCTGCGAAATTTTCAGAGCGAGGTAACTTCACTACAATTGCCGATGAATCTGATAACGCACAGGCAAGTGATAACCTAGACGTTGACGGGCGCAATATCCAGCCAGTTCCTGATTCTATCATTAAACCAATTCCGTTGACTAATGATATAATCCCTTCTCGTCAGGACATCATTATTGAGCCTGGCGTTAACACGCTGATCCCAATTTCTATTAATCAGATCAACCGTATCGTTACGCCTTTTGAGCACCCGACTGTTCAACGTTTGAAGCTCAACAATGTGATAGTGAACGTACAGGGGAGCGTGGTCTATGTATCCACCTCCAGTACTAATCCGGTTGCGCTGTATATCAGCGAAAAAGGTGACGAAAGTGTAGCTATCTCACTATCTCTGGTACCTCAGAAAATTGCACCTATCCAAGCAACGTTGATGCTTTCTCGTAAGCTAAACAATGCGGGTACAACTATTGGTGTCAGCCCGGCAGGTTCTTTTTTCTATGGAGGAAGCGAAGTAAAAGCACGTCGCTGGGAACAGAAAGACAACTACGTTGAAACCATCCGCAACATTATGCGCACTATTGCGCTGGGAGATATTCCTCCCGGATACTCGATGGGAAATCTCTCTCGTGGTATTAGCGTGCCAAACTGTAATTTCCATACCGGCACTGTTCAGGACGATATTAAATATATCTTCAGCGGCGGTCAGTACATGCAAGGAAGTCTGTTTAGCGTGATTGTCGGGGTGGCCCAAAATACAGGCTCATCAACTGTAACTATTGATGAATCCCTGTGCACTCATCCGAATCTGGCTGCACGGGCTTTGTGGAGTCGAAACACACTTCAACCCGGACAAAAAACTGAAGCCTTTTTTGTGATTCGTAACACTCAGCCTAGTGAGCAAACTACCGAATCAATGCGTCCGAAGCTCGCGGAGTAATATTCATGATTAATGTATCAGAAGAATGGGCATCCATGTCGGCCAAGAAAAAAAGATTATTGGTCTGGGGTGGCGGACTAGCTGTACTGATCCCGATCCTGTTATTACTAATGCCAGATGTGCCAGCCCCACGCTCCCGCGTCAATGATGATAAGGTCATTTCCAGTATTCTGACTGACTCCGATACCACCGGAGTCAGCCAAAACGCTATCGCAGCTCGTTTACGTGCTCTGGATGAATCCATGACGAAAAATAACCGGCAGATCGAAATACTGGTTAAAAACAGCAATATGGATGAAATCAAAAAGCGACTTACTACACTAGAAACCCAGCAACGCAATGCTTCCCAAGAACAAGCGGCTCTGAAAAAACGTTTGGAAAACAGCACAAATGCGATTCCATACCCGGTCTCTTCCACATCACAAACCAAGCGCCGTGCAGATTATAACGTTCCTAAGTCCAACGATGTTGGAGTGGCTATTAAATCAATACGGCCAAATGACTATAACACCCTCCAACGCGTTTATCAGGCTGTAGAACAGCCTGAACCAGCGGATTTTGGCGCTGATACTGTCCGTAACAAAGGTAAAACAGGGAAACCTGTTGAACCAGTTGTTCCAGACATTGTTACTGTCCAGGAAGATACAAAAGAAGAAGCCGAGACCAATCCGGGAAAGAACCCTGAATTCCAAACTTACCTTCCTGCGACCTCAATTATCAGCACAGTACTAATCTCAGGTATGGATGCCCCGACCGAACGCAATGCTCGCAAAGACCCTTATCCGGCACTCGCTCGCGTGAAGAAAGACGCTATTTTGCCAAACCGTTTTCGCGCAGATATCCGTGAATGCGGTCTGCTCGCTGCGGGCTTTGGTGATCTTTCTTCTGAACGTGCCTATTTCCGTACTGAAGTTATCACCTGTATCCGCAATGATGGCACCGTATTTGAAGCACCAATCGACGCCTATGCGGTAGGTGAAGATGGTAAATCTGGCGTGCGTGGTCGTCTGGTGACTAAACAAGGGCAGTATCTTGCTAAGGCATTGACCGCAGGCTTCCTGCAAGCGGCATCACAACTCTTTAGCGTGCAAAACATCCCCACTATAAACGTGCGTCGTGATGGTGATGACAAAAATGGCTCCCCTTACCAACAGGTTATGAGCAACACCGCATTTCAAGGTGCCGCAATTGCTGGCGTAGGTGGTGCATTGGATCGTCTGGCTGACTTCTACATGCAGATGGCCGGTGACCTGTTCCCCGTCATCGAAATCGACCCAGGCCGTAGCGTGGATTTTATCGTTCAGAAGGGCGTGACACTCAACTTTACCCGTATCGCACCAAAATCTATCAATTCCACTGAGAATAACAAATGATGTTGAAACACCTTGCTTCATTATTAATCGTATCTGCCGGGACGCTGGGCACAACTGGTTGTACTCTGGTTGAAGGTAAATCTGAGTATGGGTGTAAAGGTATGCCAAATTCAGTGGCCTGTATAAGCGTTCGTGATGTTTACGATCTCACTGATGGAGATGACTACCAAGAACAAATCGATGACGCATCGGAAAAGCAACTTTCGGGAAAGCCTGTGGAGCTTAAACGCCGTAGTAACGTAAGCGCTTCCGGATACAACGAAGTTGCGGTTGGTAGTCGCTACGTTCCCGTCCCTGCTTCTGCTGCAAATCCTCAGCCCATTCGCACTCCTTCTGTCATCATGCGCGTATTGATCGACCCATATGAAAGTACAGACGGCGACTTAAATGTACCAGGATATGTGTACACCGAAATTGAACCCCGCCGCTGGGAAGTAGGAGCGCGTAACACCGCAACATCAACCGCAGTTATCCGCCCTATGACTTCATTCTCTGCTAATACTACGTCTGCCGAGGCAATTGAGCAAAACAATAGCAACACGATACGAAAGTAACTTTCACAGGACGTCACCTATTACCCGGTTACTGAATTAAGTAGCCGTGTATATCTAAAACTTTAACCAAGATACATGACCATATTACGGGCACAGGCTTCTTATGCTCTAAATACATAAAATTTATATAGGATTAGATAAATGAAATTGACTCTGAATAAATTAAGCACAGCAATCTATTTTACACTACTGCCCTCTTTCGCGTTTGCAGCAAACACGATTGCGCACAATATTATCAATCTTGATATTATTGCGAGAGATGAAAATAAAATTTCCTATGATATTAATTACGGTGGAAATAATACCTGAACAGATAAAGAATGAAGCCAGATTATCGGCTCGCAAAATAATATTCACAATTCATCCAACCTCATTTTAAAGAGTAGTGAAAATACACTAATAAGCAGGAACAGACCATTAACTCCGTACAGACAAGCTAATTAGCGATTCCAGGGCTAAACAAATTACCGTTAATAACCGTACTAACTGCCAAGATTAACTATAAACACGATGTACGTATCGAAGAAGATCGCTAAACGTCGGTTCTGGCCAACAATTGTACCAGCAAACTGTTTAGCGAACTGAAAGGCCGCGTTGACCGCAATGAGAAGCGTGCAAATGCAGGTACGGACTCTGCAATTGTTAGTATCCCGTATCTAAACGCCTAGTCTGGTTTCAGTATGGTGCTCGGCGTTTACCATAATCAATCCGCTATTGCAGTTAGCACAAATTACTCAATTAACAGCAATACTAATGTTCACCTGAACACTTCATGGAATTTTTCTGATAATTTAAGAGCTGGTACCAGTATTGCTCTCAGACTCCGATAACAGTAATTGTAAATATAATAAGCAAAGGAGGATTTGGCCTCCTTTTTAATTACTTAAAAAATGTGATTTTATATATTTTTTACCATTTGGAATAATTCACTGGTTTTAACCAAACAAGACGCTATCAAATTCAAAATGTTATATAAAATCACAGTATTTCGTCTTTCAATATCATTGAATAGAGTAGTTTGTTAATCATATCCTAGTGTGTGATCATAACCGCTGATTGAATCCTAGGATTTTTCATACTAATATTGCTTTGCGTGAACGCCATACCAAAAAGTCTATTGTGCAAAGTCGCTCAGTATCACATCCCCCGTGAGCTGAATCCCCACCCGGCTTATGCATAGACAGGAGTTTATGTAACAGGCCCACTCCCCAAGTGGGCCTGACTCTATCTAATTTCTACCAACACTCAAAACGTCTCTTTTGGAGACGCTTTGCAATCATTTTTCCTGCTAAACGACTTTCCCACGTGTGAAAATGCAATTTCCTACAACTGGAGTGCATTCTATGAAGCTAAGCAAGAAAGTCCTCTCTATCATCCTTTTCTCGGCGCTTTCAGCGGCTACTTTTGCTGCAAACGAAGCAGGTAATGTCGATACCATTTTCAATGATAAGGCATTCCAAAACGTCCCGAAAAACGGCCAAGACGTGAAGCGTTTCGTTGTTCCGACAAACGGCATTATCGCATTGGAAGTAGATGGCAAAGTCAATCTGCTTTCTTCCAATGGCCGTTTTGTCTTTCAAGGCACGATGTATGACACATGGGCCAAGAAAAATCTGGCAACGATGGAAGATATCAGCAAATATGCAAGCATCATTCCAATCAAAGAGTTAAAACTCAATGTCGCTGATCTGCACCCAGCCGTTTGGGGTAATGGCCCGAAAAAAGTGCTGATGTTCACCGATCCGAACTGTGCGTACTGCGCCAACTCACTTAATCAACTCGCTGATCTAGACCCTAAAGAGTACACGGTAAACGTGCTTTCTCTTGGGGCACTCGGCCAGAAAAGCCAAGAGCGTAACAAAGAACTTTTCTGTGCTTCTGATCGTTACCGTGCTGACCGAGCCATTATCGGCCATGACACTAAGCAAAAATTTGAACAGATAAAAGACTGCAACCTTCAGCCTCTGGTACGTCGTCAAGTCACCGCTCAAGTACTCGGTGTCAGTATGATCCCATTCATCATTCGTGATGATGGTACATACAGCATTGGCGCACCCAAACAGGGACTCAAAAGTTTTCTAGAAGGCAAATAGCCACCTGCATGGGACAGGTGTTTTTCGGGGATTATAATGAGTGAATCTATCATCATGCAGAGATTGAAATCGCTGCGTCGATTCTCTGATGTTTGCCCTGTCAGGGCATATGACGAACAATATCAGTTCTTCCTGTGTGATAATAAATACATAGGTTTCGGTTTTGTGTGCCGTCCACTCAGCGGCACAACGGGCAAAGAAATACAGCAATTTCAGACCTTGCTATCGTCAAACTTTCCGGCAAAAACCATCGTTCAATTTGACCTGATTGCCAGCCCGAACATCGTCAGCAAAATTAACTACATGGATTATTTGCGAATGGATTGCCAGGATCCGATACTTCGCAATGCAATCTACAATCGTTCTAAATTCCTGTTGCACAGTACCGACTACCCGATGAAAGGTACTGGTACCCGAGTTCGCAACTGCCTATTGCTTATCACTATTAAAATCCCGATTAAATCGGAGTATGAAGTTCGTGACGATGAACTGAACCTCATCAATGAATTCCGCAACACGTTCGATACAACGCTGAATATTACCGGCTTATGCCCAATGCCTCTAACACGTGAAAAATACGTAGAAATTCTCACGTCCATTGTCAATCAGGGTGAAAATGCATCATGGCGTGATCGTAGCCCGGTTCAAGTTCAGGAAGATCTGATGATCTCCGAACAGCTGGTGGATCCTGATCGAATGTTCTTTGTTCGTAATAAATACTGCGGATTCGGTGACCCGACTGACGCAAAGCATCGCGGCGAAAAACCAACCAACACAACGTTTGTTAGCACCCTGAGTGCAAGAAAGCTGCCTAAGCGTTTCTTTCCAGGCCAGGCTCAGTATTTCCTCGGTGACATGATGAGTGGTGCAACGGGTATTAAATCGTCCTGCATCATTTCCATGAGCCTGATCTTCTTTGACCAGCAGAACAGCAAGACTAAGTTCACGCAAAAACGAAACTGGGTTGTGCAGCAAACTGACGGTCCGATTGTTAAGTGGATCCCGTCCCTGAAGCAAATCCGCGAAGGATATGACCTGCTTAGCGATAAGCTGGATAACGGTGAACCTATCTGTAAGGCCAAGTTCACCGTAACCATCTTTTCTAACTCTAAAGATGGTGTTTTCCGTGCCACTCAAGAAGCGGCGAGTTACCTTAATACCTATCAGTTCAAAATGATCCCTGATAGCTATTTCGTGGCTCCAGTCTTCCTGTCCGCTCTGCCCCTATTCAATGAAGCCGGGGCTGAAAAATTAATGGGCCGCTATCGTACTCTGGCGCTCAGTGAAGCGCTGGTACTCTCTCCTCTATATGCAGACTGGCAGGGCACACAAAAACCTGCGCTTATGCTGACGTCCCGTTCCGGGCAAATCCAGTCGTTAGATTTTTTCGACTCAGACACGAATTACAACGCTTGTATTGCAGCAGAATCAGGTGCCGGTAAATCGTTCCTGACGAACTACATCATTACCGCTTACCGTAGTTTGGGCTCGAAGGTCTGGTGTATTGACGTGGGTGATTCGTACAAAAACATCTGCGAAACCTACGGCGGTGATTATCTCGACTTCCATCCAGATAAAAAGCCATGCCTCAACTTCTTCGAACTCATTGAAGATTATTTCGGTGAGAAAGCTGATAACGAAGACGGAGGGGAAGAAGACCTAATTATTGGTCTCCTCTCTGTGATGGCTGCGCCTAAAGCGGGGTTAACGGACTACGAAGAAGCTCGCATGAAAGAACACGTGGCTACTCTCATCCGAGTGCATGGCAAGCAGACAACCGTTGATATGGTCTCGGAGTCACTGCTAAAAGATGAGGATCAGGATATTTGCCGTTTGGGCCACCAGCTCTATCCGTTCACCAGCCGAGGGCAGTACGGGAAGTATTTCGTTGGTAAAAACAACATTGATTTCCGAAACCCGTTCACTGTGCTAGAACTCTCCCGCCTTGAGAGATCCGAACACTTAAAACAGGTTGTGTTGCTTCAACTGATCTACCAGATCCAGCAAGACATGTTCCTCGGTGACCGTAGTCAGATGAAAATCGTAATTATTGATGAAGCATGGGCATTGCTCAAAGGTAACATTGGAGCATTCATTGAGAAAGGCTACCGTCGATTTCGTAAATACCACGGTGCGGCTATCACGATTACCCAGTCTATTAACGATATTTACAAAGACTCTGTTGGTAAATCCATCGCTGATAACTCGGCGTTCATGCTGCTTCTAGGTCAGAGTGAATCTGCTGTTAACGAAGCTGAGCATCACAAACGCCTTGCCTTAGATGATGCCGGATATCGATTCCTAAAAACAGTTCGCTCCAGTAAAGGGGTGTACTCGGAAATCTACGTCATTTCCAAATCCGGTCAGGGTATTAGCCGCTTGATTGTGGATCCGTTCTCAATGCTTCTCTATTCCACTGCGCCAAAAGACGTCGCAGAAATCCGCGAGAAGAAAGCGCAAGGGCTTAAGACTGAACAAGCTATTAATCAAATCCTACATGAGAGAGGTATTGCCGCATGATCAAGATCGGAGCCGTCGCTTTGGCTTGTGGATTCCTCGGAGCCGCCCTTCATGGGCGGCTATTTCCACCCGCATCGCCATACGATTACATCGCTGTAGCGAACTATATGGATATGAACGCATCCGGCAATTCTTTGTCATCAGCTCAGATAAAGCTAGTCCAGCACCGAGCCTCTGAAATGGCTAAGGCCGGATACATCATCTTCAACGCTTCATCTCTGTACAGCTATCCACAATCTCTTCAGATCCCTCAAACGGTATCTGTATCGGAAAAATAACGGGGGTTATGTGTTTTCTGTGACATTACAGTCCGTTTGGAAGAATATATACCGACAAAAACGTCCGTGGAAAAGACATATTTTTTTACTGTTTCTGGTGGGGGCTGTATCAGCCCCTATTAGCTATTACCTACTCCACCGTTTTGCAATCGGTATTGACCCACAAAATAACCAGTGCCTCCCTCCCTATCGCATATATCTCGTCGATAAATACGACAAGGTGCCTGTAAAAGGCAAGCCCTTTGCGTTCGAGTCCGAATACATTCGCCCCTACGGCAAAGGAATTAAAATGATAGACGGCGTGGCGGGTGACACGATCACTGTAACGCCTGAAGAAACCACCGTTAACGGTTTCATGGTAGGTGAAGGGCTGGAACTCACCAGAGAGTCCGGTCATACGAAAGAGGAACTAACGCGTACTGGAGTTATTCCTGAAGGCAGGATCTGGCTTATGGGAAGAACGAAAATTAGTTTTGATTCAAGGTACTGGGGAACTATACCTGAATCTCAAATTCTCGGAAGGGCGTATCCAATATGGTAATTTATAAAAAAATCAGCGCTTTACAACTCACTACCATCGCATTAGTCGTGCTTACCAGCACGGCTGCTTGTTCTGCCGTGGAGCGAAATATCGACCCTAAAATTACGGAATCACTGCCTACGCGTCCGGTCACCCCTTACACTGACTCCTCTCTTCCCTCTCGCCCGGCCGAATTGAGCGAAGCTGAGCGCAATGACATTGACCATCTGATCAAAGCTGCATTTAAGAGTCAGAAAAAAGAAGAAACTGAAGCAAAAGAAGCTCATCGTTTAAATCGTGAAAAAATGAGCATAATGCCGGTTGCAAAAACGGCTGACGAACTGATTAGCGATACGGTCACCGGCTCAATTGCCAACTCCGATATTGCCGACACCAATCAGAATAAAGTGGCCGGTGATTTTTACTATGTGCTGGTATCGTCTACATTAGGCGATGACGAGCTAAAAGACATGATGCATGACTATGACGGGCATAATAATGTGGCACTTGTCATCCGTGGTGTCAAAGAGAAGAAAAACTTGCTTCAGGAGCTGACCCGCTGGCAACAATTAGTATTGGATTCCGGCACTAAGGTTACCGTATACCTTGATCCGGTGATCTTTAAAAATTACAACATCATATCCATTCCAACTATTATCCATGAAAAAGATGGTGAATTTGTTGCCCGGGTTACAGGTACCACCAACATTGATTACCTGAAAGGTAAGAAAGGTAACTTAGGTACCGCAGGACCGACTAAAGACGTCGCTGAAAAAAGTCTGATGGATATGATCGAAAAAGGGATTAAAAACCTAGATTTCGAGAAAATGAAACAACATGCCATAGATAATTACTGGCCCCGACAAAAGTTTCAAGAGTTTCCTGAGGCAAAATCCCGAGCAACTCATTACATCGATCCTACGGTTATCATTCCACAAAATATCACCGCACCCAATGGTAACGTTATTACCAAAAAAGGGAAAATGAATCCGCTTGATATCATGCCATTCTACCACAAACTCATTTTCTTTGATGCTCGTGTTGAATGGCAGCGTAAGTTTGCCAGGGCGCAATTTGAGAATACTGAGCCGGGTATTATCCCGATACTCATTACTACCAACGTCTACGGCAATGGATGGCAAACTTTCAAAGATACTGAGCTCTATTACGGTAAAAGGGCTCGCCTTTACATGATTCAACCAGATATGGCTGATAGATTCGGTATTGTGACCGTACCTAGTGTTGTTACCTCTGATAAAAAGGCTTTCATCGTTGATGAATACTCAAAAACTGATTTCAAAGAGGAAGTGCAAAAGTGAAAAAATCTTTCTCATGGGTAACCCAAACTCTACTGCCGATCTTATCAATCAGCTTGTTCCCATCCAGTGCAGCTATCGCTGCTGACATATCTGCGCCTGCAATAAACAAAGTGTGCAGGGATAACAAACTACTTTCGTCAAAACTCTTCTCTGACGTCTGCTGGTCATGCATCTTTCCAATTAAAGTGGCAGGAATAACACTGGGACCGTCCGGTAAAGTGCCGGACAATGCTGCATCGGGTACCGCATGTGCCTGTAAAGACGGGCTTGATGTTTACCACCCAGGTGTACTAACAGCAATGTGGGAACCCCGACGTATCATTGAGCTCACTCGCACCCCAGGCTGTATGTCATCACTGGGTGGCGTGACAATGAACCTGGGAAACCAGTTGCAATACGGTACACAAACAGATGGTGCGGCAGAAGAACAACGAAAGCTCTTTTCAATCAGTTTCTACAATGCCCATATGTATGCGCTGCCATTGCTGAGGATGCTGAACCTGTATCTGCCCGGGCAATGTAACGCCGACCCGTATAGTGATTTCGATATCATCAATTTCACAGAGATAGATCCAACATGGAATAACTCGGCGTTAGCTTTCTTCCAGAATCCAGAGTCAGCTGCCGTCGCGAACGTGGTAGCCCAGCAAGCCTGTGCGCTGGAAGCCGTGGCCCAGTTTGCAGGAAAACAGCCAATGGATTCACTTTGGTGGTGTGCAGGATCATGGGGAGGCCAATACCCTCTTACCGGCTCCGTTCGCAGTATGGATGCCTCACGCACAACAAGTCTGGCCGGTATCCGTCAGTTGGCTGCGGAACATCGCCGTGGACTTGCGTATCGCTCGATGGGTAATGATGTAGTCTGTCGTTCTAAGATTTACCCGACATTGCCAAAACAGCAATACAAATTGAACATGTTCAGTCCTACTCCGGAAACGAAAAAAGGTCATGAAATCGGTCAGTCACCGTATCAGTGGCAAGGTGGTATGTTCCGCTATCCTACAGGTATGGGGCAGGATTCCACGTACATGATTTACCAGTGGATGGATTGCTGCCGAACGCTATAATTTCCCCCTGAATAGAGTGCCTATATTCTTTCTGTCTACCCCTAGTGCAATCAAAAAACAAAAAACCCTATGTAGAGCACAGGGTTTTATTGTGAGGGAGACTTAATGCAGTCAAATATTACATATTGGCCACAGCTTCCTGCTGATTATCGCCTGAATGAGGAGATTTCGGGATGGCCTTCTTCTCTTGCTCTTCCGCAGCCTGACCGTTATTTTCATTTAGCTCATCAGCGGTAGATGATGCATGACGCTCCAGTAAAGATGCCATATTACGGATCGTGTCGCGCAAACGAGTTTTGTAATCGTCAACTTCGTCCTGATTGAATTTGTTATTCAACCATAAACGGTCAATCAACATATGCAGGAGGTCAAAGTTTTTAAAGATTCCGACCAGACGCATTGCTTCCGGCGTTCTGACCTTAATATTGTAAGCTCGGGGAGCCGTATATGACACTTCAGAGATGTTGCCGTTTTTAGATGCATCATCAAGCGTCCGCTGAAGCGCATTAATACCTGAACGGATTTCTTTCTCCGGGCCCGCTAGTACGTCGTTGATAGCCTTTTTGGTACGTTCAATTGAACCTTTAAATTTCCCTCCAAGACGCTCAAGGTGCGTACTATTAATAGCCAGAGTAAACAAAGAACGAGACGTATTATTATAGTGACGCTGCTGAAGGCGAATTGCCTCCTGAGAATGCAGTGTATAGTTCACTTCAATTTCCGGGTTAGAAAACTCAACACGCTCGTGGGGCGTTGACGCCTGCTCATTACCAGTTTGACGATTACGACGGCTCTGACGCCCCTTAGAATTTTGCTCAATGGAAGTTACATTTTTTTGCTGCTCAGTTACCATATTTAATCCTCACATTTAAGCGATAAGGCCATGTTATTAAGTCATACAGCAACAGGTATGTCATGAGAAAAGGGCCTCGTATTGCCCTCAAAAACGACGCTTGCAAAAATGCCCTCATATGATTTAAGCTACTTCAAACCGAGCTGACGGAGCTTCAGCATAACTTCCTTTCACCCATAACTTCGCGTGGCCATACCGCCCGATCTTTTTCTCATGGATTCTCTTCGCCTTGAATCAGGCCCGAGCATTTCTGATGTGTTATTGGCTTCGCCTTAACATGTCACTTTGTAGCCCTTTACAGGGTATTTTTGGATCTCAATCCAAGCTAAAAAATTGTTAACTTTCCTCTTTTTTAACTTCCAGCGTTTCCGCCACTGTGGTTTAAAGTCAATTTTTATCATTTTGTTTACTCACATCACTTTCGGTTGTGTGCAGGCCCGTGGCCGGACTCCGCTATATAAAATATAAATTTATAGGTGATTATTATGTCCGAACCAATCTACATCATCATTGGTATTCCCATGTTCATTTCCCTGTTTTATCGGGCTGAATATGTACGCTTTTTAGCTCCTTTGTGGCTTACTATTTATATCATTGAGCAAGGCTTCCTCTGGACTGCACACGGTTTCATTATCGCTGTTACCTGTTTGGTAGTTGCTGCCCTTATATTTTATAAGTATCACGCAAAACGGTTCTTTAAGCAGGAAACTAAAAATTCAGACGAAGCAACCTCTTCTGAGGGACCTTCTGACAACATTTCCGAAGCCGTTTCCCTTCCTAGTAACATCAAACGTTATGAAGGACAGTTGCTTGCTTTTGGTATTGCCAATTGGAAACACAACCCGGATAACGATTTATCGTTTTACGTTAACGTTAATGGGAAGGAAGTGTGGGCTATCGGTCTGAAAGATGCCCTTGAAGCATGTGGCGCTAATGTTGGTGACCGTATCGCTTTCTGGAAAGAATCAGCAGTTCGCACCAACAATGCTCACGTGTTGGATCAGAACGGTACAGTTATAGATTATCGTAAATTAGATTCCGAAGTACTCAGGGGCATCTGGCACATGGTAATTATCGACTAATAATCAATCTAAATTTTTAAACCTTAGCCCAACTTTTGTTGGGCTTTTAACTTTCTTAACCCTTCTAACTTTATATAAAAGGTGAAGCATGTGTACTAACAATTACAGTAAAGAGAAGTGTCCTTCCTGTTGTGTTGAATCCCTTATTTCTCAGGAAGATGAATATGGAATTAGTATGGTGATGAACTGTAACCATTGTGGTTGGCATTCTTGCTGTGAAGACAACTGTTCTCTATGTAAAAAAAATGCCGATGATATCGCTTATAGAAATCTCGGGATCAAGAATAGAACTGACGCTTTCTATAAGATTGCAGCTCTTAGGAAAGAGTTAGCTTCTATGTCTAAATTCACTCCTTGCGTAATTACTCGTAGATTTCGAATTAAGCAACTTGATCGCATTTTTATGGATTACATTCAATTAATCGGAACATCCTATTCCAGTGGAGCGACGTACCAAATGATGCTTGAATATATTAATTCTCAGTATCTTGAGCTTAGTTTTCGATTTAATCCATGCGATTTTATAAGACCTCCTCTTCACTGATATCTTTATGTTTCACTAGAAAAGAAAACCCAGCCTCTAGCTGAAGCCAGTCCGCTGACAAACCTCGTTGAAAATAACGGGGTTTGTTCCTCTTTCGACTTGAGTAGTACATTGATAAATAATAACGTCAAAAAGATTTTTACGATGGCATATTGATTACCTTCATTCAGATCTAAGCATATTGTTTTACTGATATTAAAGGTCAGTAAAGTTTAATTTAAATTATCCATAAGCTACATAAAAGAACTCACTCTGTAAACAAATATGAAAATTAAATAGGCCATAAAATATTTCTTGCTATAATAATCACTATATTTCCCCATGAAACCAGAAAAAATATATTTCTCTCTATAATATTTTAAAAGATTACAGATTCTGTCGATAGTCAAATAACCTTGCTGGGGCAAATAAAACATATAAATCCAAATTTACACTAATAAAAAAACAAAAAATCCCTGATAAATTCGATAACATCAGAGATTTTTCCTACAAATATAATTAGATTATAAAATTACAATAAGAAATAACCCTCAGATTGAAAATATCTTGGTGGAATATATGTATCATAACCATTCTCTTTGCAAAGCCGCCTAAGCTCAATAACTGAACCAATTCCTAATTTCTCATAAATAATTTTAAAATAATTTTCCACAGTACGGACTGAACATTTCATTTCATCAGCAATGGATTTATTGTTAACTCCTCGGCAAAATAAAAAAATCACTGCCAATTCTCTCTCTGTCAGTATATTATTAGACAATCTAAAACTGGATGATATATATTTATTATTT
This sequence comes from Photorhabdus aegyptia, assembly GCF_000612035.1. Taxonomy (NCBI): domain Bacteria; kingdom Pseudomonadati; phylum Pseudomonadota; class Gammaproteobacteria; order Enterobacterales; family Morganellaceae; genus Photorhabdus; species Photorhabdus aegyptia. The sequence continues at coordinate 54,800 of NZ_JFGV01000032.1, forward strand.
TTAATATAATGATCCACTTTAAAATCGTCTATTTCTCTAACATGGGAAATTATACCGACAAATTGATTATATTCATCCATGAATGGAAATTTACTACAATAATAATATTTTAATCGTTGGCCTTTTCCAGATGAAGAAATACCTATGGCTGATATCCGTTTCATGCATTGTAGAACTTTACGGTCATGTTCTTCAAAAAGATGAGTAAGGTGATTAACTGATGTAGGTAACTCCCTATCTGTACAACCAATGACATCAAAATTTCTAGGTAATTTATTAACCTTAAAAAATTTTCTGTTAGCATAAATGAAACGCAATTTTTTATCTTTTACAAACCATACTTCAGAACTTATGTTCCACATATTTGTTAGCTGAGGGGTAATCAAAGGAAAATTTTTACATATTGCTTGATTCATATCAAACCTTTAAAAAATTATTAAATTTTAAACTGCATATCCCTGCAAGTGGCTCCAATTCAACAAATAAAAAAACGCAATAAATAAAATTATACGACATTTCAACATGATAAATATAATATCTCGACAATAAGTTTACAAGACAATAAAAAAGTAACTATTAAAATGTTTTTTCGATAATATTCTTCCAACTGTGTGACAGAGTTAATTCCTATTTTTGACATATTCTTATCATATGAGTCTCAATTGTGCTATAGAAAACATTCAATATTAACCAATCTGTTTTCTAATATAAAAAATAAAATTGTATTTCATTCATACAGGTAAAAATATCAGCTAGTGATTTAAAATAATGGATTCCAGTAACTTTCTTATAGTCTTTATGCAGACTAGACTTCTGCTTTCCAACAATGAAATATAACATCAATACATCTTACATCTTACATCTTACATCTTACATCTTAATGATAAAAAGGTAATTGTTCATTAAAGTAGGATAACAGATTTTTTCTTCTCCAAACAAATGCATTTCAAAAAATATATTTTTTCGCCATCATTTTTGATAAATTCCTGTAAAAATTTAGCACAATTCCAAGGTAATAATCATTCATAATAGAATGATTTCTGAAAATCATTAAGATATTTCAATACCGAACTACTGAGAATAAAATATGAAGAACTATCTTTTACTTATTATAGCTCATTACTTAGTTGATAATCTGAGGTGATACCGTATAGTTCTTCATGAAAAATTCGAGATAATTTAAAATTCAAATAAACATCCTGCTTTCTGATTTCACAAATTTTTCTGGTACGTAGAGATCAAAATCATTAAAGCGGCAATATTCCTCCAACTGATGACCATACCTAATACCAACCTTACGATATATGTTTGTCATATAACTTTCAACTGTGCGGTAGGAAATATTTAATATTCTGCCAATCTGTTTACTGGTATACTTCTGCAAGAAGAGGAAAATAACATCCCATTCCCGCTTAGTAAACAAATCAGATGGCGGTTGGAATATAATAGATGCAGGAAGTTTACCATGAAATAGACGAGTTAGGGATGAATCCTGAACTTCCCAACCGTGAAAAATAACGCCTATGCATTCCTTTCGATCATTATATATTGGATATTTTTCGCAAAAATAAGATGACAAAAAATTTTTATTATTAAACTTATGCGTTTCAAGTGAACATACCCTTTTTCCTTTCATCATTACGCTTGTATCATGTTCAACAAATTCTTTTGCAAACTCAGCGCCATCCCAAGGAAGTTCGTAGTCAAAACGTCCTTCATAATCAAATGAATCTGGAAGATTTTCAAGATGTTTAAGTGCCTGATTACCATAAATGAAACATGAGTTTTTATCTTTTATCCCCCAAGGATCATTATTTACACTCATAGTATTAATTACTTGTGGTGAAATCATTAACTGATTAGATTCTTTCATAAAAAACCCCATGATTGGTTGATGATTTATAATTCCTTACTATTAGTAGTGAAAAATCTTTCAGGAACGTAACAATCAAACTTATTTTCTCTACAAAAATCCATTAATTTTATATATGTCGCAGAATCAAATAGTTAGACTGATAATCTTTAACTCCCCATGATCCATGACTCTTTTTCTACAAATTAATTTCGAATCAATATTATTTTATTGGTTTATTTTTTCACTATTAAAGTATTATTTCAGATAATTTTTTGAGTCGATTTCAACTTAACCATATAATAAATAATAGGGCACTATGATCCATTCGTCAAAAATATGAATATATCATTCCAAAACTATAATTATTTAATATAGTTACTAATAATATAGTGATATTTTCATATGGAAAGTAATTTTCACTTACTCAACGCGTACATAAATAAAACGATCACGATTTTGACTAATCAATCTTATCCAGATCACATAAGTCTGGCCGGACAACATTCAAAACAACCTGAACATGCGCTATCAATATCAACGCACACCTCTTCATTATGCAAATTTATGCGAGCCCAACTTGCCTACTCGACTGTATTATGTGATCCTAATATACTTATTTGTTTCAGTAAAACCTATAGATAACCTTATTTATAATTACCACAATATTGAATAAAAAAGCAGATGTAAAGCCAAAATCTATTTTTTTT
>NZ_JFGV01000031.1:0-57482 GCF_000612035.1 Photorhabdus aegyptia
AACTATGTGACCGGGGTGAGTGAGTGCAGCCAACAAAGAGGCAACTTGAAAGATGACGGGTATAAATGCTTAGTAATTCAGTAACATCTGAGGCAGCCACAAGCTCAGTTGCGGTATAAAAGTCACCAACATCAACGCGATAACCAAAGCGCAATACATGGGTACCAAAGGTTTCAATACCTTATTAATGCTGACATCACCGATGGAACAACCCACAAACAGCGCACTCCCTACCGGCGGCGTACAAATACCAATAGCCAGGTTGAAGGTCATAATGATACCGAAATGTACCGGATCAACCCCCATATTCTGCGCTACCGGCAGGAAAATCGGCGTAAAAATAAGAATCGCCGGAGTCATATCCATAAAAGTTCCGACCAGCAACAGAATGATATTAATGACCAGCAGAATAACCAGTGGATTCTCAGAAACCGCCATTAGCGCATCAGCGATCAAATAGGGCAGATCCGCATTCGCCATTGCCCAAGACATTCCCATCGATGCACCAATCAGCAACAAAACAATGGAGGTAGTCACCGCAGAATCGAGAATGATTTTTGGTAGTTTGGTGATACTGACTTCACGGTAAATCAATACTGCTAATACAAAGCTGTATAACACGGCAATCGCCGAGGCTTCTGTGGCGGTAAAAATACCGGCAATGATCCCTCCCATAATGACCACAACCAGCATCAGGGAAGGCAATGCGCGAACCAAGGTGGTGAAAAACTCGTTCCATGTAGGCTTGGGTGACACTGGATAACCACGGCGTTTGGCAATAATTGCCGCCACAACCATCAAGGATACGCCCATCAAAATGCCGGGAATATAACCCGCCAAAAACAGTGCGGCAATTGATGTGCCGCCAGAAACCAGTGAGTAAACAATCAGGGTGTTACTTGGCGGGATCAACAAACCCGCAGGGCAGGAAGCAATGTTTACAGCCGCGGAGTATTCCGGTTCATAACCCTCTTTTTTCTGCATTGGCGCCATCGTTCCGCCGACCGCCGCAGCCGATGCCACCGCTGAGCCTGAAATCGCGCCGAAAAACATATTCGCCATAATATTGACGTGCACCAGAGAGCCGGGCAAACGGCCGCCCATAACTTTTGCCAGATTAATCAGGCGGGCAGCGATTCCCCCCTGATTCATAATATTTCCCGCCAGAATAAAGAATGGAATAGCCAGTAAAGAGAAATTATCAACACCTACTGCCATACGTTGAGCAACCACCGTAATCGCCGCCTCCATTGGCAACGTCATCATAATTGCCAGTAATGATGACAGACCAATCGCAAAGGATACCGGTACGCCCAGTGCCAACAACACAGCAAAACTACCGAACAACGCTAAAACCACTTGCCAGTCCATAAGCTCATCCTCTTCCGCCTGGTGACTTTATTGATTTTCAGAAACAACCGTGTCTTTACCTGAAAAATTCTGAATAAGCTCAACAATGTCTACCAGCACATAGCAAATCATCAGAACACCGCTAATTGGCAGACATAAATAGACATATCCCATCGGTAGCCCTAGCGCGGGCGTAATTTGTCCGGTTTTAAGAGTTGAGATCACCAATATCGATCCGCCATATACCAACACGATCGAAGCAAACAGCGCGATCGCGGCCTGGATCACCAAACCCACACTATTTTTGCCTATCCCCTTAAGTTTCATCGTTAACAGGTCGATAGCTAAATGGCGATGCTGACCTGTGGTATACGCCGCGCCAATCATGGCGACCCACATAAACAGATAACGAGCGAGTTCATCCGTTACCGTACTCGGCATACCAAACACATAGCGGGAAACCACCTGCCATGTGACACAAAACACCAAAAAAACGGAAAGGCTGACGGTAAAAAATGCCAAACCTTTATTGATGCAATACACAAGGTTTTTCACGGGGCTTTATCCTTATTGGCCTCAATGTACGCCCTATTTGATTGACCAAATGGACAAACTGTCTGACCAAAATCAGTAAAGGAAGCTTTACGTTGCTTGGATTATAAGATCCAGGTCAAAAAAACATCCAGTGAGCGGGATCACAAACTGACTGGTTCACCCATTGTGCCGATTATTTTGTGATATTGGTCAACCAAATTGCTTTTACTTTTTGACGAAATCCGAAGTGATGCTTATGGTTTGACCGTCAGTTCAGTTGTACCCGTAACCTATTTACAACAATTGGAGAACGAATAATGAGCAATGCTAAGCGTATTTTATCTACTGTAATCGGAGCGATATTTGCCTTAGGCGCGTCACAAGTTATGGCAGTAACAACATTAAAACTCAGCCATAACCACAACCGCGACCATGCAGTACACAAGGCAATGACTCAGTTTGCTGATGAAGTTCGCCAAAAAACGAATGGTGATGTTCGTATTCGGATCTATCCAGACGCACAATTGGGTAATCAACGGGAATCGATGGAACTGATGCAAAATGGCGCACTGGATTTAGTCAAATCCAATGCCGCAGAACTGGAAGCTTTCTCGCCCGCTTATTCTGCTTTTAACTTACCTTATCTGTTCCGTGATAAAGCCCATTACGAAAAAGTTAAAAACGGCGAGATTGGCAAAGAGATTCTGGCATCCAGCAAAAACCGCGGCTTTATTGGCATAACCTACTATGAAGCCGGAGCACGTAGCTTCTACGCCAAAAAACCGATCCGCACGCCCGAGGATCTAAAAGGCATGAAAATTCGGGTTCAGCCTAGCCCAACAGCCATTTCAATGGTGAAAAATTTAGGTGGTAATCCAACTCCGCTGGCTTACGGTGAACTGTATACTGCTCTACAACAAGGTGTCGTCGATGCCGCAGAAAATAATATTCCCTCTTTTAGCCTGAGCCGTCACAGTGAAGTTGCCAGATACTTCTCACTGGATAAACATACGATGGTGCCAGACGTTCTTGTTATTTCTACTAAATCGCTAAATAAGCTGTCATCGGAACAACAAAAAATCCTCATCAATGCGGCAACCCACTCTTCGGAATATATGACGAAATTATGGGAAAAATCAGAAGAGAAAGAGCGCCAGAATGCAGAGAAAATTGGAGTCCAATTCGTCGATGTAGATCAAAAATCGTTTGAAGAAGCGGTCAAACCTATGTATGACGACATGAAGAAAAGCGATCCAATGCTTTACCGTATGGTAGAACGCATCCGCGCAGTCAGATAATCATTGGCGAAGGCCAAATGGCCTTCGCCTTTAAGCGGCACTTTTGGTTGACCAATTTCTGTTTTTGACTATTATCTACACAATAACATCAATAATCATGACAACAATAGTGACACCATGAAGCACTTATTTGAGCCAAAACGTCCTTATCAAGAAGTCGGCATCTCATTAAGAGAGATGATTGCCAACCAGAAATATCGTATTGGGGATCGCTTCCCCCCAGAACGAGAGCTTGCTGAATTATTAGGAGTTTCCAGAACCGTTGTGCGTGAAGCATTAATTATGCTCGAACTCGAAAACCTTATTGAAGTCCGTAAAGGTTCCGGAATCTATATTATTAACCGCCCTCACCTGCCAGCTTCCTCTTCATGCTCAGTTAACGCAGCCGGGCCTTTTGAGCTATTACAAGCTCGCCAATTACTGGAAAGTAATATTGCCGAATTTGCCGCTATGCAAGTGACACCAAATAACATTGCTAATATGCGTCGGGCATTGCAAAAGGAATCCGAAGATTTGGCCTCCGGTGAAGATGAATCCGGCGACAGAGAATTCCATCTGGCGATTGCGGAAGCAACCCATAACAGTATGTTAGTTGAACTGCTTAAACAATCTTGGGCATGGCGGGAAAATAATCCCATGTGGCAGAAACTGCACACGCGAATTACCGATAAAGATTATCGTAAAGAGTGGCTGCATGACCATCAGATCATTTTATCCGCCATGATCAAGAAAGATCCGGCGGCAGCCAAACAAGCAATGTGGCAACATTTGGAGAATGTGAAATTACGTTTACTGGAATTGTCTGATGTTGACGATCCCTATTTCGACGGTTATCTCTTTAACTCATATCCCTGTAAATAAGTTTTTATATCCAGTTGTTCTGATGACTGTTTTTTATTCTGACGTTTGTATATAAGGTAGATAACAATGGAACAAACCTGGCGTTGGTTCGGCCCAAATGATCCCGTTTCTTTAGATGATATCCGTCAGGCTGGTGCAACCGGCATCGTTACCGCATTACACCATATTCCTAACGGACACATTTGGAACAAAGATGAAATACTGGCCCGTAAAACCCTCATCGAAAATAAGGGGCTTATCTGGTCAGTTGTTGAAAGTGTGCCTGTCCATGAAGAGATTAAAACCCAGACCGGTCACTATCAGCAATGGATTAATAACTACAAAACTTCACTGAAAAATTTAGCGGAATGCGGCATCGATACCGTCTGCTATAACTTTATGCCTGTGCTGGACTGGACACGCACCGATCTGGAATACACACTCCCTGATGGTTCTAAAGCCCTACGTTTTGATCAAATTGCCTTTGCCGCATTTGAAATCTATATCCTCAAACGTCCAGATGCAGAAGCTGATTACACCGTCGAAGAACAAGCTCAGGCAAAAGTCTATTACGACAACATGTCTGCTGCTGATATTAAGAAACTCACCACTAATATTATTGCCGGTCTGCCGGGAGCCGAAGAAGGTTATACGTTAGCAGAATTTCAGGCGCAATTAGATCGCTACAAAGATATTACCCGCGATAAACTGCGTGAACATTTGGCTTATTTCCTGCACCAGATTGTTCCTGTATGTGAAGAATATGGTTTACGTCTGGCAATTCACCCGGATGATCCGCCGCGTCCTATTCTGGGCTTACCGCGTATTATTTCCACTATTGAAGATATTGAATGGCTGACCACCATTGAACCAAGCCCGGCTAATGGAATTACGATGTGTACCGGCTCCTATGGCGTTCGTGGTGATAATGATTTGGTTGAGATGATTAAACGCTATGGCAACCGAATCTATTTCACTCACCTGCGCTCCACCCAACGGGAAGAAAACAGCAAAACGTTCCATGAAGCCGCTCATCTGGCAGGTGATGTGGATATGTATAATGTCGTTATGGAAATCCTGCGTGAAGAATATCGCCGTAAGAAGGCTGGAGATAGCCGTTTGATACCTATGCGCCCTGATCACGGCCATCAAATAATTGATGACTTGAAAAAACAGACTAATCCCGGCTATTCCTGTATTGGCCGATTAAAAGGTTTGGCAGAAATTCGTGGTCTGGAATTAGGTTTAAGACGAGCGTTTTTTGAAAATAAATAATGAGTTTACGTTATTCACTATATTTACTAGTAACCCTAAAAAGGGTTACTTTTTATGTTTTCCCACATCGATGTGGCTATCAAGGTGTTGAAATAAAATCTTACTCTATTATTTTAATTAGTTTTCTAACAACAGAAAACAAAAAGACCTCATCAAGTACTCTGCTTTTCAATAAGTAAAAATAAGTTATACCAATTTATTTTTAGTGAAAGCCTCATGATCTCCAGGTTTTAACGCAATATTATCTCTACCGGATATATACGGGTTACGAGGAGTTCTCAATCCAACTTTTTTCCAATCTGGCCATTGCTCAACTATTTTTCTCATCTCCGCTATATAAGCCAAAAACTCTTCTTTCTCAGTCATTTTTTTAACTCCTTTATTAAGTTATCTACGTTAATTACTGATTGTGACTCTTTTTCTACATAAGATAATGGTAGCATCTGCATCCTAAGTCTGCCATCTTTTCTATACCATTTAACAGCTTTACCATTTTTATCTTTTCTTCTTACTTTATATCCTATCCCTAGATTTGTTGAGAACAAGTTAAAGAAACAGCGAGGTCCAATTCCCACGAATGGCTCAAAAATCACTTTACTATCAGAAATATCTTCTTCAGGTATTGAAATAGAATCAGGATGAAAATCAAAAGCTTTGCTTTTAGGATAAGGTTCAATATAGACAACTCGTTTTATACCACTGGCAACAATATGTTTTGCACAATTATGGCAAGGGAATGTAGTACAATACAATATTCCATTATGAGTACTAATATTACTTCTTGCACATGCCAAGATTGCCTCCATTTCAGCATGCACAACCCTTCCATATTCGGTAATATCTTTTATCTTGCTTTTTAGGAGATATTCCTTAAATACTTCCTTTTGTTCATCTACAATATCTTTAAGTACATCTTCAATAATTAACCTTTTCTGTTTCGCATTTGAATCCTCGCCTATCTTATAATCTCTACCATTTTCAGCATCTTCAATTGCATCTCCTACATAATCAGGCCAATATAATCCTCCGCCGAATCGTGGTACATCATTAGCTCCCGTTGAGATTATGTTCTTATCTTTCGTTAATACAGCACCAACCTGACGGGAAAGATCCCCTGATCGTAAAGAAGCAGAAAAAGCCATAAACATTGCGTATTCATCAAAGGTTGGTGTGACATATGGATTACCAAAAATAAGATCTAATATTCTCCATATATTATTGTCGGTCCTATTTTTATTTCCATCATAATGTATAAAGAAATCTGATAACTCATAGGTATCTCTGGTATGCTGTCCCCACTTATTCCCCTCATTGGAATCACGATCGATCAACTTTTTAGCCTTTACCTCATCAATACATTTATCAACAATAAGATTTTTTAATCTTTGCGATTCGCCAGTATATACACCTATCAGGAAAAAACCATTTGCATAAATATCCCTTAACGCATTGACCTCATCCGGGTGTTTAAGAGAATTTATAATATATGCTTTTCTATAAGATGGCGTTGAAAAACAAGATCTTTTATCTCTTCCTTTATTTATTTTTGCTGCTGCGGCTAACGCCAATATAGAATTATCCTGACTAACCTCTCTTAAGTAATTACCCTCCGACATTAAACAACTTATCCTTTCGTAATTATCCTTTGTTGAGGGAATATCTCTTAATACTGAAATAATTTCAGAAGATATTCTTAATTCCTGTACATCATACCTGAATGCATTAAGTTTCTGTGTTATAGAATCTTTAATTATTTCCAGATCCGTTCCTACAGCGCCAACTAACCCAATAACGACCTCAGAATCAAAATCCCAAGATCTCTGATCATCCTCAGATAGATATGTTTTATTTATATTAACCATGTTAAATATTTCTGCCTATTATCGTTTTACTCTATTTAAAATAGCCGTTAATTACATTTATAAAAAATGGACAATAACATTCGAACAAATATAATTTCGTAACTAAATATAGATTTTTTATTTACTATACCCTGTACATTCTGATTTAAATTATTCCTCTAACACCAGATTAGGAAATATGAATTAACATCACATGATTTACCCTTTTTCATAAATTTACCTCCCTTCTATTATAATAAAGACTAAATTATATATCTAATTAGAGGGAAGATTTATCCTTAACCTATCAAGGACGATGAGAATATAAACCAAAAACAATCTATGAAGCAATTAAAATATCGTAATCATGCCGAACAGGCAGAACATCGTCATAATAGTTCTGCCTGAAAATAAATAGATTAGATAGAAAATATCTTTATGATCTCAATCTAATCTTCTCATCCTTCCCAAAAAACACGGCCATTAATTCATATTTATAACCCTATCAATTAAACCGGGACGAATTCTATCTTCCAACAACGTGAATCATTGACATAAAGACGAGGTTTATTTGTGTCATGATTTAATTCGAAATCAATAATAAGTTGAGTACTGGTAGATAAATAACTATTCTCATAAGCCCATCGTAAGACCTCTTTTTTTCCAGGCAAGACAACTGCATCAATATAAAGATCATGACCGGATGCTTCAATATTGACAATTGATTCCGTTTCGTTATTATAATAGCGACCTGATAATCGATGAATATCAATATCACCTTTACCAGTCATCTTCTTCAAATAGAAAACATTGTCATTTTCATCAATCTGTTCCAGTGCGATAACACTGTTATTTTGAATGATCGGTCTGAACCGGATTTCTCCGCCCTTCTCTTGGAATGTTCCATCGGCGTTAAAGATAATCGGATTACCTTTCTCGAATAAATTACCTAATAAATAGCAATCTTCCTTGGTAATAATATAGGGATAGGGATCAGCCCCCTTGAACATACCGGTAATATCAATATTACTAGTTCGGCAATGCTCTGGTTCAGTCATATCAGTGTTAAATAATACATTAAGACATTGATTAGTAAACTCAACACTATTAATACCTGTTGCAGCCGTAATCACAATACCTAATTTAGCATCAGGTAAAACACAAACATCAGCTTTAAAACCACCATAGGCGCCATCGTGCCGTATTATCTTTTGCCCTTCACGTTGGCTGATCATCAAACCATAAGCATAATTGTTCCGATTGCCATTGGCTAAATTTGGCATACGAGATAAATGAGGCAACATATCCCGAACAATCGATGGTGAATAAAATGCTTTCATCCAGCGGCATAAATCACTCACTGTAGAACGAAGCCCCGCACTACCTATAGTTGAATCGTTGTGATCCGATCTTATCCATTGATTTGAATCTTCGTTATAGACATAACCTATCGCCCGGTCAGAGATAACCTCAGTAACATCATCATAGAAAGAGGTATTATTCATCTTTAATGGAATAAAGATATTTTCTTTCGCATATTCTCTTAACGATTTACCCGAAACCACTTTGATGATTTCTGCCAACAAATTATAACCCATATTGGTATAGCGAAAATATTCCCCAGGCATGAAATTAAGCTTTTGTTGCCGTTGAATCAATTTTCTTAATAAATCTATACTGCGGTGATCAAAATCTGAGTTTTTACCCGCCAAGCCATAAGGGGCATATTTATCCCGTAACCCACTGGTATGATGAATAAGATGCTCAATGGTAATATCAGAGAAATGTGCCGGGAAATAATCCACATATTTTCCAACTTTATCCTTGACGTTGATCTTTCCTTCTTTTTCCAACAAAGCAATACAAAAAGCGGTGAATTGTTTTGAAACACTCGCCATATAGAATTTCGTATTTGGGGTTATGACAGCAGCATGTTCAATACTAGCCTGCCCGATATGGCGCTTATAAATGGTTTCATTTCCGTGGGTAACAGCAACCGCGAGGGCACCGCCATTTTTCTTATTTTCAATATCAATTAAATTGTCTATTTTATTAACAAGAGACTTAATATTATCTCTAGATATCGTCAATTCCATCATTAATTTCCTTATTTAAGGTTATATAAAAATAACATACATACAGTGTGATAAGGCAGAATAATAATATGGAAATTCTGCCTAATATAATTCAATCAATTCTACCAGAAAAACACTATTCTCAACTCGTGTTCACAACACTATCAATTAAACTGGGACGAATTCTATATTCCAGCAACGACCATTACTGAGATAAAGATAAGGTTTATTCGTGTCAGAGTTTAATTCAAAATCAATAATAATCTCTGTGCTAGGAGAAAAATAACTGTTCCCATAAATCCGATGTAAGACCTCTTTTCTTTCAGAAGAAATAATGGCATCGATATAAAGCTCATCTTCAGAAGCTGCAACAGTGAGCACAGATTCTGTTTCGTGGTTATAATAATATCCTAATAGTAGCTGAATATCGGTACCACCATCATCAATCATCTTATCTAGATAAAAAACATTGCCATTTTCATTAATCTGCTCCAATGCAATAATACTGTCATTTTCAATGATAGGTCTGAACCGAATTTTCCCATCCACCTCTTGGAATGTTCCATCAGAATTAAAGATAATCGGGTTGCCTTTCTCGAATAAATTACCTAATAAATAGCAATCTTCTTTGGTAATAATATAAGGATAAGGTTGTATTCCTTTGAATATACCCGTAATATCAATATCACCAGTCCGACAAGGCTGTTTTTCTAGTTTAGTACCATTGGGATTAAACAATACGTCAAAACATTGTCGAACAAGCTTAGAGACATTAGTATTCATTGCAGAAGTAACAGCAATACCTAATTCAGCATCAGGCAAAATACAAACTTCTGATCTGAAGCCACCATAACCACCATCATGTCGTATTATCTTTTGCCCTTCACGTTGGCTGATCGCAAAACCGTAAGCATAATTGTTACGATTGCCATTAGTTAAATCTGGCGTACGAGATAATTGAGGCAATAGATCCTGAACAATCGATGGCGAATAAAACGCTCTCATCCAGCGACACAAATCATTCACTGTAGAATATAGCCCCGAACCTCCTACCGCCGCATCATTGAGATCTTCTCTTATCCATCGGTTCGAGTCCTCGTTATAGGAGTACCCCATTGCCCGGTCAAAAATAATCTCGGTAACGTCATCATAGAAAAAGGTATCTTTCATCTTTAATGGGACGAAAACATTTTCTTCTGCATATTCTCTCAGCGACTGGCCTGAAACTACTCTGACTATTTCCGCCATTAAATTATAACCCGTGTTGCTATAGAGATAATATTCTCCAGGCGTAAAATTAAGCGCTTGTTGTCGTTGCGTCAGTTTTCTCACCAAATCAATATGACGGTGGTCAAAGGCTGAATTTTTACCTGCCAGGCTATAAAGTAAAAATTGATCACGTAATCCACTGGTATGGTGAATAAGATGCTCAATGGTAATATCAGAGAATTCTGCGGGGAAATAATCCAAATATTGTCCAACTTTATCCTTAACGCAAAGCTTTCCTTCTTTCTCCAACAAAGCAATGCAAAAAGCCGTGAATTGTTTTGAAACGCTCGCCAAATAGAATTTAGTATTAGGTTTCACAGCAACAGCATGTCCAATGTTAGCCTTTCCGATATGGCGCTGATAAATTGTTTTATTACCGTGAGTAACAGCAACAGCGAGTGCGCCTCCCTTTTTTTTATTTTCAATATTAACCAGTTCGTCTATTTTTTTGATAAAAGAGTTAATATTATTTGCAGATATCGTTGATTCCATCATGAATTTCCTTATTTAAGGTTATAAGACAGGACATATATATTCAACCTAATAGCAATACATATATGGGCAGTACTATAAGACGTAAACAGGAAACATCCAAGTGATAATGACTATCATTTAATATATGAATGGCAATATAAAGTAACTACGGAAGCTGATGTTTTCAAAAAACAGACAGAACATAAATATAATAGTTCTGCCTGGAACAAAATGCATCTAATGGAAAATATCTTTAGGCCCTCAACAGCATTAATTACACCCTGTTATAACAATACCATTCTTCATTCTGATTTATCACTTTAAAAATTAAACTGCAACAAATTCTACCCTCCAGCAACCCCAGTCATTGATATAAAGGTGAGGCTTATTCATATCAGAGTCCAATTCAAAATCGATAACAAATTCAGTACTCGGGGAGAAATAACTATTACCGTAAATCCGCCGTAAAACCTCTTTGTTCTCAGGATAAGTAACCCCATCAATATAAATTTCATCTCCAGAAGCAGAAATAGTCACCGTTGCTTCTATTTCATGACTATAATAATTCCCTGACAATCTCTTAATATCGATAATATCGTCATCAGTCATCTTGTTAAAATAAAAAACATTGCCATTTTCATCAATCTGTTCCAATGCGATAACACTATTATTTTCAATGATAGGTTTGAATCGGGTTTTACTTCCCTGCTGTTGGAATGAACCATCAGAGTTAAAAGTAATCGGCTCGCCTTTTCCAAATAAACTACCCAATAAATAGCAATCCTCCTTGGTGATAATATAAGGATAAGGCGTTGCCCCTCGGAAAATTCCTGTGATATCGATATCACAGGTTAGACAATGTGGTTTTTCCGGTTCAATTATATTCGTGTTAAACAACACATCAAGACACTGTTCAATCCATTGAATGACATTAATATTTGTTGCAGAGGTAATAGCGATACCTAATTTAGCGTCAGGCAAAATACAAACATCAGATTTGAAACCAGCATAGGAACCATCATGCTGTATTATTTTTTGCCCTTCTCGTTGGCTGATAATCAAGCCGTAAGCATAATTATTGTGATTGCCATTAGTTAAATCTGGTGTACGAGATAATTGATGCAACAGCTCCTGAACAATCGATGGTGAATAAAATGCTCTGATCCAACGACACAAATCATTCACCGTAGAATAAAGCCCTGTGCCACCTACTACGGAACCATTGAGATCATATCTTGCCCACCGGTTCGGTTCCTTGTTATAAGTGTAACCCATCGCCCGATCAAAAATAATCTCTGTGACATCATCATAGAAAGCAGTATCTTTCATCTTTAACGGAGCGAAAATATTTTCTTCTGTATATTCTCTCAATGATTTACCTGAAACCACACTGACTATTCCAGCCAGCAAATAATAGCCAGTATTGCTATAAGCATAATATTCGCCAGGTGTAAAATTAAGTGCTCGTTGCCGCTGCGTCAGCTTTCTTATCAAATCAATATTATGGTAATCAAAACGCGAGTTTTTACCTGCCAGACGATAAAGTAAAGATTCATCACGTAATCCACTGGTATGATGAATAAGATGTTCAATAGTAATATCAGAGAATTCTACCGGGAAATAATCCAGATATTGCCCGACTTTATCCTTGACGCTGAGCTTTCCTTCTTTCTCTAATAAGGCTATGCAAAAAGCGGTGAATTGTTTTGAAACACTCGCTAAATAGAATTTAGTATTAGGTTTTGCAGCCACAGCATGTTCAATATTAGCCTTTCCGATATGGCGCTGATAAATCGTTTTATTACCGTGGGTCACAGCAATAGCAAGAGCGCCACCCTTTTTCTTATTTTCAATATCAACCAATTCATCTATTTTCTTGAGGAGCAACTTAACTTTATCTGTAGGTATAGTAGATTCCATCATGAACTTCCTTATTTTAAGATTATAAAACAGAACATATATACGATCTGATAGCAATATCATATACAAGTAATTACTGTAAGACGTAAATAGCAAATCATCCAAGTGATAATCATCATCATTTAATATATGAATGGCAATATAAAGTAACTACAGAAGCTGATATTTTCAAAAAACAGACAGAACATAAATATAATAGTTCTGCCTGGAATAAAATGCATCTAATGGAAAATATCTTTAGACCTTCAATAGCATTAATTACACCCTGTTATAACAATGCCATTCTTCATTCTGATTTATCACTTTGAAAATTAAACTGCAACGAATTCTATCCTCCAACAACGTGAAGTACTGGTATAGAGATGAGGTTTATTGGTATCAGGATCTAATTTAAAATCAATAATCAGTTCAGTACTGGGCGAGAAATAACTATTCCCATAAATTCGCCGTAAGACTTCCTTTTTACCAATATAAACAACTCCATCAATATAAATCCCATCGCCAGAAACGGAAACAGTCATCGTTGCTTCTGTTTCATGATTATAATAACGCCCTGACAATCGCTGAATATCGACACCACCCTCATCAATCATTTTTTTAAAATAAAAAACATTGCCATTTTCATCAATTTGTTCTAATGCAATAACACTATCATTTTCAATAATTGGCCTGAACCGGATTTTACCACCTTTCTCTTGGAATGTACCGTCAGAGTTAAAGGTAATCGGGTTGCCTTTTTCGAATAAATTACCTAACAAATAAGTCTCTTCCTTGGTAATAATATAAGGATAAGGCTCTGCCCCTCGGAAAATACCGGTAATATCGATATCACTAGTTAGGCAATACGGTTCTTCTGGCTTAATATCGATGTTAAACAAGATATCAATATGCTGCTCCACCCATGCAGAAACATCAACACCTGTTGCAGCGGTAATCGCGATACCTAATTTAGTATCCGGTAAAATACAAATATGGGATTTGAAACCAGTATAGGAACCACCGTGTTGTATTATCTTTTGCCCTTCTCGTTGGCTGATAATAAAACCGTAAGCATAATTATTACGATTACCATTAGTCAAATCTGGTGTACGGGATAATTGAGGCAGCAGATCCTGAACAATCGATGGTGAATAAAATGCTCTCATCCAACGACACAAATCATTTACCGTAGAATGAAGCCCTGAACCACCGACTACCACATCGTTGAGATCATCTCTTACCCACCGGTGCAACTCCTCGTTATAAGCGTAACCCATCGCTCGATCAGGAATAATCTCAGTTATGTCATCATAGAAAAAAGTATCTTTCATCTTTAATGGGGCAAAAACATTTTCTTCCGCATATTCTCTTAACGATTTACCTGAAACCACTCTAACTATTTCTGCCAGCAAATTATAGCCCGTATTACTATAGAGATAGTATTCGCCAGGCGTATAATTAAGCGCTTTTTGCCGTTGAGTGAGTTTTCTCACCAAATCAATATGACGGTGGTCAAAGTCTGAATTTTTACCTGCCAACTCATAAAGCCCAAATTCATCCCGTAACCCGCTGGTATGATGAATAAGATGTTCAATGGTAATGTCAGAGAATTCGGCAGGGAAATAATCCAAATATTGTCCAACTTTATCCTTGACGCAAAGCTTCCCTGCTTTTTCCAACAATGCAATACAAAAAGCGGCGAATTGTTTTGAAACACTAGCTAAATAGAATTTAGTATTAGGTTTTACTGCAACAGCATGTTCAATGCTAACTTGTCCGATATGACGCTGATAAATGGTTTTATTGCCGAGGGTAACAGCAACGGCGAGGGCTCCACCCTTTTTTTTATTCTCAATATTAACCAGTTCGTCTATTTTCTTGAGAAACAACTTAATCTTATCTGTAGATATAGTAACTTCCATCATTAACTTCCTTATTTAAGGTTATAAAACAGAACATATATATTCAATCTAATAGCAATACATATGTGGGCAGTACTGTAAAACGTAAATAGGAAACATCCAAGTGATAATGATTATCATTTAATATATGGTGGGCAATATAAAGTGACTACCGGAGATGATGTTTAAAAAAACAGACAGAACATAAATATAATAGTTCTGCCTGGAGTAAAATGCATCTAATAGAAAATATCTTTAGTCCCTCAATAGCATTAATTCCATTCTGCTATAACCATGTCGTTCTTCATTCTAATTTATCACTTTATAAATTAAACTGTGATAAATTCTATCTTCCAACAACGTGAATTGCTGACATAGAGATGAGGTTTATTGGTATTAGGATCTAATTCAAAATCAATAATCAGTTCAGTGCTGGGAGAAAAATAACTATTCCCGTGAATCCGACGTAAGACTTCCTTTTTGCCAGGATAGACAACTCCATCAATATAAATCCCATTGCCAGAAGCGGAAACAATCATCGTTGCTTCTGTTTCACCGTTATAATAACGTCCTGATAATTGCTGAATATCGACACCACCTTCATCAACCCTCTTTTCAAGATAAAAAACATTGCCATTTTCATTAATCTGTTCCAATGCGATAACACGGTCATTTTTAATGATAGGTCTGAATCGGATTTTACCCCCTTCCTCTTGGAATGTACCATCAGAGTTAAAAGTAATCGGATTGCCTTTTTCGAATACATTACCCAATAAATAGCAATCCTCCTTGGTAATAATATAAGGGTAAGGTTCTTCCCCTCGGAAAATACCGGTGATATCGATATCACTGGTTAAGCAATGCGGTTTTTCCAGTTCAATATGGGTGTTAAACAATATATCAATATTCTGCTCCACCCATGCAGAAACATTAACACCTGTTGCAGCGGTAATTGCGATACCTAATTTAGCATCCGGTAAAATATAAACGTGAGACCTGAAGCCAGCATAAGCACCACCATGTTGTATTATCTTTTGCCCTTCGCGTTGACTGATAATCAGACCGTAAGCATAATTATTGCGATTACCATTGGTTAAATCTGGTGTACGGGATAATTGAGGCAACAGATCCTGAACAATCGATGGTGAATAAAATGCTCTAATCCAACGACACAAGTCATTCACGGTGGAGTGAACCCCGCCGCCACCCACAGCAGAATTGTTGATATCATCTCTTACCCACTGGTGCAGCTTCTCGTTATAAACACAACCCATAGCTCGATCAGAAATAATCTCGGTTATGTCATCATAGAAAAAGGTATCTTTCATCTTTAATGGGACGAAAATATTTTCTTCCGCATATTTCCTCAACGATTTACCTGAAATTACTCTGACTATTTCCGCCAGTAAACTATAGCCCGTGTTGCTATAGAGATAATACTCCCCAGACATGAAATTAAGTGCCTGTTGCCGTTGGACCAGTTTTCTCACCAAATTAATATGGCGGTGATCAAAGTCTGAATTTTTACCTGCCAGGTGATAAAGTAAAAATTCATCCCGTAACCCACTGGTATGGTGAATAAGATGTTCAATGGTAATGTCAGAGAATTCTGCGGGGAAATAATCCAAATATTGTCCGACTTTATCCTTGACGCTGAGCTTTCCTTCTTTCTCCAATAAAGCTATGCAAAAAGCGGTGAATTGTTTTGAAACACTTGCTAAATAGAATTTAGTATTAGGTTTTATCGCTACAGCATGTTCAATGCTAGCTTGCCCGATATGACGCTGATAAATGGTTTTATTACCGTGGGTAACAGCAATGGCAAGAGCGCCACCTCTTTTTTTATTTTCAACATTAACTAATTCGTCTATTTTCTTGAGAAACAACTTAATCTTATCTGTAGATATAGTGAACTCCATTATTAATTTCCTCATTTCATTTAAGGGTATAAAACAGAACATATATATTCAATCTAATAGCAATACATATGCGGGCAGTACTGTAAAATGTAAACAGGAAACATCCAAGCGATAATGATTATCATTTAATATATGAGGGACAATATAAAGTAACTACCGAAGCTGATATTTACAGAAAACAGACAGAACATAAATATAATAGTTCTGTCTGGAACAAAGTGCATCTAATAGAAAATATCTTTAATCTCTCAATAGCATTAATGCTATCCTGCTAGTGAAACTCTATTCTAAATTTATATTTATACCCGCCATCTTTCAAGTTGCCTCTTTGTTGGCTGCACTCACCCCGGTAACATAGTTATCTATGCTCCCGGGGATTCGTTCCCTTGACGTCGCAATCCATCTTGAAATCCATAGGGTATATTAACTAGCCAATTAAACTGCAACAAATTCCAGATTCAAACAACGTGAATTACCAATATAAATACGATATTTATTTGTTTCAGGAACAAACTCAAAATCAATAACAGATTCAGTACTGGATGAGAAATAACTATTGCCATAAATATGTCGCAAAGCCTCTTTTTTTACAGGATGGATAATCCCATCAATATAAAGATCATCACCAGATGATATAATATTAATTATTGCCTCTGTTTCGTGACTATAATAGCGCCCTGATAATAACTTAATATCGACACTACTTTCATTGTTCATCTTTTTCAAATAAAAAACATTACCATTTTCATCAATATGCTCTAGTGCGATAACACTGTCATTTTCGATGACGGGTCTGAACTGAATTTTACTTCCTTTCTCCTGGAACGTACCGTCAGAGTTAAAAATAATCGGGTTACCTTTTTCGAATAAATCACCTAAAAAATAAACATCTTCTTTGGTAATAATATAAGGATAAGGCTCTATCCCTCGGAAAATACCGGTGATATCAATATCACTGGTTAGGCAATATGGTTTTTCCGGTTCAATATGGGTGTTAAACAAGATATCCATATACTTATCCGTCCATTGATCAACATCAGCATCAGTTGCAGAAGTCATCGCCATACCTAATTTAGCATCCGGTAAAATACAAATATTCGCTCGGAAGCCAGCAAAGGTACCATTATGTTGTATTATCCTTTGCCCTTCACGTTGTTCGATAATCAAACCGTAAGCATAATTGTTACGATTGCCATTGGTTAAATCTGGTGTACGGGATAATTGAGGCAGTAGATCCTGAACAATCGATGGCGAATAAAACGCTCTAGCCCAACGACATAAATCATTCACAGTGGAGTGAACCGCTGCACTACCCATCACAGAATTGTTGATATCGCTTCTTATCCACTGTTGCGAATTCTCATTATAAGTGTAACCCATCGCCCGATTAGAGATAATCTCGGTTATATCATCACAGATAATGGTATCTTTCATCTTTAATGGAGCGAAAATATTTTCTTCTGCATATTCTCTTAACGACTTACCTGAAACCACATTGATAATTTCCCCCAATAAATAATAGCCCGTATTGCTATAAATATAATATTCCCCAGCAGGGGCGTTAAATGTCTGTTGTCGTTGGACCAGTTTTTCCATCAAATCAGCATTGCAGTAGTCAAAACTTGAGTTTTTACCTACCAAACTATAAAGTAAAAATACATCCCGTAATCCACTGGTGTGATGAATAAGATGCTCAATAGTAATATCAGCGAAATGTTCGGGTAAATAATCCAAATATTGTCTGATTTTATCCTTAACGTTGAGCTTTCCTTCTTTCTCCAGCAAAGCTATGCAAAAAGCCGTGAATTGTTTTGAAGTACTCGCCAAATAGAATTTAGTATTAGGCTGTATAGCAACAGCATGTTCAATGCTAGCTTGCCCGATATGACGCTGATAAATTATCTTATCATCGTGGATAATAGCGACTGCGAGAGCTCCACCTTTTTTTTCATTTTCAATATTAACCAGCTCATCTATTTTATTGATAAACAACTGAATATTATCTTTAGATATCATCGATTCCATCATTAATTTCTCTATTTAAGGTTACAAAACAGAACATATATATACAACTTGATATCAGTACATATATGGGCAGTACTGTAAGACGTAAACAAGAAATATCCAAGTAATAATGACTATCATTTAATGTGTGAATGACAATATAAAGTAACTGCGGACGAAAATTAAAATTATCTAAATTTTATAAACATTATTTTCTTTCAGAAATCATTTTGGATCTAATATTTACAAAAACAGGCAGAACATAAATATAACCGTTCTGCCTAGAATGAAGTGTATCTAATAGAAAATATCTCCAGACTCTCACAATAGCATCAATCCTATCTTGCTAGCGAAATACTGTTCTAAATTTGTATTTACTAACCTGTCCATTAAACTGCAATGAATTCCAAATTCAAGCAACGCGAATTACTGACATAGAGGCAATATTTATTTTCATCAGGATAAAACTTAAAATCAACAATAAGCTTAGTTTTTGTGGACAAATAACTATTCCCATAAATATGCCGCAAAGCCTCTTCTTTTATAGGATGGATAATCCCATCAATATAAATATCTTTACCAGACGTTATAACATTAATTATCGCCTCTGTTTCGTGACTATAATAGCGCCCTGACAATAGCTTAATATCGATACTACCTTCATCGTTCACTCTTTTAAAATAAAAAATATTACCATTTTCATCAATCTGTTTCAGTGCGATAACATTGTCATTTTCAATGATAGGACTGAACCGAGCTTTACCTCCTTGCTCTTGGAATGTACCATCAGCGTTAAAGATAATCGGATTGCCTTTCTCAAATACATTACCTAATAAATAGCAGTCTTCCTTGGTAATAATATAAGGATAAGACTCTATTCCCCGGAAAATACCGGTGATATCAATATCACTGGTTAGGTAATGCGGCTTTTCTGGCTCAACATCGGAGTTAAGCAATATATTAATATACCGATCTATCCATTTAGCAACATCAACACCTATTGCAGCGGTAATCACGATACCTAATTTAGCATCCGGTAAAATACAAATACTCGCTCTGAAGCCAGCATAAGTACCACCGTGTTGTATTATCGTTTGCCCTGCACGTCGGTTAATAATCAAACCATAAGCATAATTGTTACGATTACCATTAGTTAAATCTGGTGTACGGGATAATTGAGGCAACAGATCCTGAACAATCGATGGTGAATAAAATGCTCTCATCCAACGACACAAATCATTCACGGTGGAGTGAACCCCTGCACTACCCACCACGGAATTGTTGATATCGCTTCTTATCCACCGTTTTGAATCCTTATTATAAGCGTAACCCATCGCCCTGTCAGAGATAATCTCGGTTACATCATCGCAGATAAAGGTATTTTTCATCTTTAATGGGGCGAAAACATTTTCTTCTACATATTTTTTCAACGACTGGCCTGAAACCACGCTGACGATTTCCCCCAGCAAATAATAGCCGGTGTTGCTATAAAGATAATATTCCCCAGACGGGACGTTAAGTGCCTGTTGTCGTTGAATCAGCTTTCTCTCTAAGTCAGCATGGCAGTAGTCAAAATCTGAGTTTTTACCTGCCAGACCATAAAGTAAAAATATATCCCGTAACCCGCTGGTGTGGTGAATAAGGTGTTCAATAGTAATATCAGAGAAATGCGCGGGTAAATAATCCAAATATTGTCTGACTTTATCCTTGACGTTAATCTTTCCTTCTTTCTCCAGCAAAGCTATACAGAAAGCCGTGAATTGTTTTGAAACACTCGCTAAATAGAATTTAGTTTTAGGTTTTACAACCACAGCATGTTCAATGCTAGCTTTTCCGATATGACGCTGATAAATGATTTTATTGCCGTGGATAACCGCAACGGCGAGAGCGCCCCCCTTTTTTTTATTCTCAATATTAACTAATTCGTCTATTTTCTTGATAAAGAGTTTAATATTATCTGCGGATATTGTCAGTTTCATCATCAATCTCCTAATAAATAAACTTTCAAAATAGTAGATCGTTGGAAGGGAACTCAGTCTGATTTTTGCGATCTGATTAATTGCGAAAAATCTCAAACCTCAACACGGACTGAGTGATGCCTATCATAGTACCCATACCTTAAAATGAATGCCAGAAAATGAGAAAACTTATCCATAAAACCTGTGATAAGAATTATTCCCGTCGATTGACGACATTATTGATGCTCAATGAGGGATTGACGGTAACTTATATCGCCAAAACTCTTCATGCCGCACGTTCTTCCATCAATCGTTGGGTTGAGTGGTTTACATTATATGGACTCGAAGGGCTCAAAAGTTTACCGGCTAGCCGACCTGCTGTCTGGGATATCCCCTCTCTCTGCTTTGCTAAGATGGGTATTGTCTGGCGCAGAGCGGCACAACAATAAAACAACCCGATCCTGAATATGATGAGAAAATGGCAAAGATCACGGAAGCCAAAGCGAATATTTCAGAAAAACATCCCGTTTTCTATGAAGATGAGGTGGATATTGATTCAAACCCGAAAATCGGCGCGGACTAATAGGACTGGCCGGCACGACACCCCAAAATTACCCTGTTGTTTTCACCCGTCTATTCACCGTGGCTAAATAAAATAGAACGGTTATGGCAATCGCTCCATGAGACAATAACGCGAAATCATTGTTGTCAATTTGATGTGGCAGTTGCTTAATTATGTTAATGCCTTTTTGGCATCGTTTTCATTACAGCCAAAGCCAGGAAGACAAAAAATGAGTGTAGCACTATTATAAGACCTTATTTATAAAAAACAGACAGAACATAAATATAATAGTTCTGTCTGGAACAAAGTGCATCTAATAGAAAATATCTTTAGGCCCTCAATAACATTAGTTCTATCCTGCTAATGAAATGCTGTTCTAAATTTATATTTACTAATCTGACAATTAAACTGCAACGAATTCTACATTCAAGCAACGCGCATTACCGACATAGAGACGAGGTTTATTGGTATCAGGATCAAATTTAAAATCAACAACAAACTCAGCACTGGGTGAGAAATAACTATTCCCATAAATATGTCGCAAAGCCTCTTTTTTTACAGGATGGATAATCCCATCAATATAAATGTCATCACCAGACGATATAATATTAATTATCGCCTCTGTTTCATGGCTATAATAGCGCCCTGACAATAGTTTAATATCGACGCTACTTTCATTGTTCATCTTCTTCAAATAAAAAATGTTACCAACTTCATCAATATGTTCCAGTGCGATAACACTGTCATTTTCAACGACGGGCCTGAACTGGATTCTACTTCCTTGTTCTTGAAATGTACCGTCAGAGTTAAAAATAATCGGGTTACCTTTTGTAAATAAATTACCTAATAAATAAACATCTTCTTTGGTAATAATATAAGGATAAGGCTCTAACCCTCGGAAAATACCGGTGATATCAATATCACTGGTTAGGCAATGTGGTTTTTCTGGCTCAACATCAGTATTAAGCAATATATCAATATACTGATCCGTCCATTTACCAACATCAACATCGCGTGCATCAGTCATCGCGATACCTAATTTAGCGTTTGGTAAAATACAAATACTAGCTCTGAAACCAGCATAGGTACCACTATGTTGTATTATCGTTTGCCCTGCACGTTGGTCGATAATCAAACCGTAACCATAATTGTTACGATTGCCATTAGTTAAATCTGGTGTACGGGATAATTGAGGCAGTAGCTCCTGAACAATAGATGGCGAATAAAACGCTTTAGCCCAACGACATAAATCATTCACTGTGGAGTGAACCGCTGCACTACCCATCACAGAATTGTTAATATCACTTCTTATCCACTGTTGCGAATTTTCATTATAAGTGTAACCCATCGCCCGATTAGAGATAATCTCGGTTATATCATCACAGATAATAGTATCTTTCATCTCTAATGGAGCGAAAACATTTTCTTCTGCATATTCTTTTAACGACTTTCCTGAAACTACGCTGACGATTTCCCCCAATAAATAATAGCCCGTGTTGCTATAAATATTATATTCCCCAATGGGGGCGTTAAGTGTTTGTTGTCGTTGGATCAGTTTTTTCACTAAATCTGCATGGCAGTAGTCAAAACTTGAGTTTTTACCTGCCAGACTATAAAGTAAAAATACATCCCGTAATCCGCTGCTGTGATGAATAAGATGCTCAATGGTAATATCAGAGAAATGCGCGGGTAAATAATCCAAATATTGTCTGACTTTATCCTTGACGTTGAGCTTTCCTTCTTTCTCCAGCAAAGCTATACAAAAAGCTGTGAATTGCTTTGAAGCACTCGCTAAATAGAACTTAGTATTAGGCTGTATAGCAACAGCATGTTCAATGCTAGCTTGCCCGATATGACGCTGATAAATTATCTTATCATCGTGAATAATAGCGACTGCGAGAGCCCCACCTTTTTTTTCATTTTCAATATTAACCAGTTCATCTATTTTTTTGATAAACAATTGAACATTATCTGTAGATATCATTGATCCCATCATTAATTTCCTTATATAAATTTATAAAACAAGACATATATATGCAATCTAATAGCAATATATATGGGCAGTACTGTAAGACGGAAATAACCAACATCCAAGCAATAATGATTATCATTTAATATCAAAGAGAAACAGAAAGTGACTGCGGTCACTCATCGGAATAGGTGAATTCGTGCTAGTACTGATTTCAACATTCATAAAAAAGCAATTACCGGACTAATTGTAAGCCCGGTAACCCAGATTTATTCAGTGGCAAGGGAGACTCTCTTTGTACGAAAGACTAATACAAGTCCTGATAAAATGGCTACCATTCCCAACAAACTTAGAGCAGGTAACGAATTTCCCAGAAACAAATAATCCATTACAGCGGTTACACCAGGGACGAGATAAAAAAGACTGGTTACATTCACCAAATTACCTGCTCGAATGAGTCGGTAAAGTAATAACTGAGCCACAACAGAGATAATTAACCCTAACCATAGCAATGAAATAATAAAGCCAGGCACCAGTTGAAACTCAAAAGGTTGGAAAGGAACAAACAATAAACAAAGTAGTAGGCTAACACTATATTGCAGGGGTAAAACCGCAGAGGGAGCTTGATGAATTCGTTTCTGTAAAATCGCACCAATACTCATACAAGCCAATGCTGCTAAGGCAAAAGTAATACCAGCAATAGAAAACCGAGACAGCACCAAGCTTTGATACACCACTAATACCAAGCCCAGTAATGCTAATAATAAACCCGCTAAACGTACAACCGAGAAACGACGTTCGATCACCAACAATGTGATAATCGGTTGAATTCCCATAACTGTAGCCAAAACGCCAGGCGTGATCCCATTATCCAAAGCAAAAAAGTAACAAATAGAATAACCGCCAATTAACAAAATACCGGTGCCCGCTATCTGTTTGCGAGTACCATGCTCAGGTAAATAATAGCCCTTATGCCTGAATAATAATCCCAGAAATATCAAAAAAATAAGCGCAATAGCAAAACGCATCGTGAGAATGGCAAACGCGGTACTATGATCGAGTCCCCACCGAGAAAAAATCGCACCACTGCTCCACAATAAAACAAAAATCAAAGTCGAGCTATAAGAGATCCATTGAGCTTTAGAAATCATAGAGAATCCACACCCTGTCTTACATTTAATGTACACAAGTCAACGCAGCTAGCCAAATCTGACACCGATTAAATATCAACCCTCTCCCAGAGGCAATCATATTACACGATTATGGATAAATATCTGTGAGCAGTTTTCAATCTCTATGATCACGTTACGTTAGGTCCACCAAATAAGATCACCATTTTGCTGTAATCCCATAAAACAGGTCACCAGTAAACGCCTTTCTGGTGCAGAGATAGTATTACTATTCAGTACCGCATGGACCAAGTTCCCATTCAGTAATACCAAATCTCCCGCCTCAATATTAATCACCATACTTGCATGATCTTCCAATAACTCCGACGGATATGGAAAACCACTGTAAGCTAAACCAAGGGCACTACGCGATTGATCATCAGGTTGAATATTCCATACTTTTAATTGTCCGCCATTTTGAGGAACGTCAGCGTAAAAATTTACCGCCATAACACGATTAATCTGTTGGATCTCAAAATCACTCTGGCTCGGATCACTTAACTGTGCAAGATCATCATGAGGTAATAAAAGGAATTCGCCAAAATTATTCCAATACACAATTTTTACATTACCCGCCGCAACACCATGATACATTGCAGGACGTATTACCCGTAAGGCATTACTACTAAAATGAATTACTTGATCAATGAAACGATCAATTGGATTGATCGTATCTTGAAACACCTCATTAATTGAAGAACGGAAATGTTCCGCTTCTTCAATATATTGGCGGGTATCTTTTTCAATATGCGATGCTCCAATGAAATATCCCTCAACACCTTCAATACCTTCTCCGTAACGAGGAGTCCGTGCCGAGGAACGCCAAAAGTTCTCAATTATTTTCCTGCTTTGTTCTGACGGAAGAAAATTACGAACCCGACAAGCCGCAAGGCGACCATCCAAAAGGGCAGAAAGTGCGTGTATAGATATATTGTTTGATGTTTCATATATCATAAACTCCGATTCTGCCAGCGTTGCTCCTCTAATCTCGAATTTTTTTTGCATTATAGTCGATTCACCCATTATTTTTGGTTTATACCCGTCCTCTTTCAAGTTGCCTCTTTGTTGGCTGCACTCACTCACCCCGGTCACATAGTTACCTATGCTCCCGGGGATTCACTCCCTTGCCGTCGCGATCCATCTTAAAATCCATAGGGTTTATAGATCTATGAAGTAAAGATCTACGTCTATGTAAAAAACCCAATATTGCAGGTACCGGACTAATAACTCTCTTCTGTGCAGAAAGCTGAGTCGAATATTTCCTACGTAAATCAGGTAATAGCCTCCAATGCGTGTTTCCTGAGATATGATGTTCTTGGTGATAGCCATCATTAAACATCAAAAAATTATAGACACGACCATAGTAACTCACTGAATTTGAAAATTTATTTTCCGGCAATGCACCATAATGTTCATAATAATTTTGTATATTAACCAGAACAAAGGCAAAATATAGAGAAGGTAGATAGCAAAATAAGGTCCATTCCCAAGAGCAAGTGAATAAGATAATAACCCACATCGCTTGAAATAGTCTATCCAGTCTCAATTGCCACAACTCTTTCATTCTCCTAACTTTTACTCTTGAAAGAAGTTTTTCATATCCTTTATCAGCTTTACTAAGCGGTTTATGCCATATAAATATAGCCCATAACATACGAATTAAACTGTTATAAAGAGTAAATATTCCACCAATGGTAGAATAACTCCAAAGAGTATTATGTTCCCCTATTTCTTTTCCATTGATAAAGGTTGAAGAAGTATCCTGAGGTCCACTTTCGCCGACTCCCCGGTCGTTATTATATTTGTGGTGATTACGAACATGGGATAAATGATAAGACTGTATAGATTGCCCAATATTCATTGAATTCAATATAGACACAAACATATTCATAGCATTAGAAACAAACCAGGGAGTATGGGTAAAAAAATGCGAGATCACTATTATGTTGTAAGTTATCATCAATGTAAGGAGAATAACATTAGTCAACCACCCCATAATAGTGAAACCATTCCAATACACAACTAGCGTAATAGTGGCTACCGTATGCAAGATACTTAATGCAAACATTCCTGCATCCCAAAGGGAATATCTCCAGATAGCCATCTTTACTCCTAGTCAAGATAAGATTGTAAAGTTCCGCGCCGTCTTACATCCACGGTTGCACAATGGAAAGAACCACCGAAGGTATTAAAATTCCTGAAATTACATGGAATAGGCGTAAAGCCCCAACGTTTCATGGCAGCAATCATTGGCTCATCCTGTTTTTCAACAATCACTCGCTGCTCATCCAACATCAGAATATTCATGTTGATCCATTTACTGGTGGTATATAGAGGGTGATCATCAGGAATAACTGGATCAGGCGCATGTAATACGTCCCAGTTCCTAAACAGTTCAGGAATTTTTAACACCTTTTTGGGGTTAATCAACAGTTTTCCTGGCGCCATAGGAACAAAGGTAGCATCAATATGCATAGGGCTATCATCGTTAAATTCAAAAACATGAATACGATACTCATCACCTATATGACGACGAAGCCATTCAATACCAAATTCATTTGTGACATGGCTCTTTTGAGCAATGATGTCTCGCCCACATCGGATAAAATCCGCAGCATCAAAAGTCGGTTCAAATTCAGTTATCGCAAGGGGAACACGCTCCTCGCTATTAGGCTGATGCCATTCGAAATTATATTGTTCCTCGATCAGCTGTGGTTTTGGCCCGGCGCTCCATTTTGCACCTTTCTTAAAGTAATCTTTAAGTAAAGTCTTATATGCCGCCGTCTCAAAATAACGGGAACGCCATGCTAGCGGGCATTCAATAATATCATTTCCAATAACTAACAGCACATCGCGAGGCATTGCACAATAAAACCCTGTACTACTCCAGCCTGGCGCACCAAATACCTGAGATTGGTCTTGCGGATCTGGACGACGTACTGTCACACCTTCACCTTCAAGAATATGGACAAATTCTTCTAACTCTCTAGATGCTGCATCAATTTGTTCTTGCGGAAATGCCCGACCTGCATACCGATAAAAATTAGTAATTTGATTCGGTGGCAATATCGGCTCTATCGCCATATGCCAGCCGGGAAATCTGGCGCCATCAACTACACCGACAATAACCTCCTCAAGTGGGTCCCATTCATTAAAAGAACAAACTGGGGAAGTATTCTTACTATTACAATCTGTTACATTTGAATCAAGCATGTCGTCTCCTGATATTTTAATATTATGTCGCTTTAAAACTATAACAATTGTATTAATCGCGACCCTATTTCCATCAATATAAACCTCTTAGAAAAAATTCAATTTCAATATATCATCATACATAATATTGTGAATTTACATATCTTCTCGCTTAAAAAATCCAACAACAAATCATAATATTGGCTATTTAAAACAGTAAAAAACTGTTAAAAAATTTATTTTTCCGTTATAAAACGTTCAACCAAGGTAATAATATAAAAAACAACTTTATAGTTTCACTGTAATTTTATAACTCTAAAATAAGAATATAAATTTGTCTGCGAGCAATAATATATGGACATTTAAATTTGTAAAGGAATTAAATTTAAGGATTGTAAAATAGAGTTAATGTGATTGTTTGCTATATAATTATTACCGTTAAAACATTACCTAAAATAAACCACATTTATTTATAAGATATAGACTCTTTAATTTCAAAATAATTTATTTAAATAGTAACAGGAAGAACGTAAATATTTACGTTCTTCCTAATTTTAGGTGCATTTGGTAGAAAACACATTTATGTTTTTAATAAAACCAGTCCCATGCTATAAAGAAACACTACATTTAATTTCAATTAGCAATCATGCTGTATTTGGCAACTGATTATATCACTCAAACTAAATCAGGTTATTCTACAGAATATTTTTTCAAACACTCATTTAGAAATTTAACAAATAATTCTTAAATTTCAACACCTACTATATATTTTAGCTTAGTAAGATTACTTTTTGCGACTTTTACTTTCACTTCTAATTTTTCATGAAGAACACGTAAAAGAGAAAGATAGAGCAGCACAATCTTGTCTTTATCTTTATCACCGTCAACTAGTAATAGATGAAAATCATCAACTACGCCTAAAATATTCAGACTAACAATAACTGAACTGGGTGACAGAATATCAATATTGACCTTCTCAACTTTACCCACTTTAAGCTCATCATCGACAATCAGCTCTTCATTTAACAAAATATCTTTCTTAATTATCATGACATAAACTCCAAAATTTAATCTAACCAATTGATAAATAACTTATATCATTCAAGAATACATACAATAAGCCATTCATCTTGCCCATACAAAACGGTAACCATTTTCACTAGAAAACAAGGTGTTTATCAGGAATTTATCCAGCACTTAGATAACATATACAGCATTTTTTATGCCATATTGACGCTTTATCTAATATATATAACTATAGATGCGATTAATGTATTGTCAATAAAATAAAAAAATAAATTTAATTAATTTAAAATCAATATTTTATTACCCAACAAAAAATAAAAAAGATATTACATCCTGTAATGAACCGGATATTTTAGTAATTTTTTCAATCGAATATAATGACAGAGACAAATGATAATGGAAAATAAACAGCTACTTCCCTTCTATACTACAAAAGGTAAAACCGAGAAAATCACCTAAGAAACGAAGAATAATTCATAACGTTTTAGCACTATATTTTTTTGAAATAACAAGCGGTATATTAATCAAGTGATGATTTATAGGAAATATTATAATTTCACCCCATCTTTCCATTATAATAACAAGAATATAAAATAAATCTCAGGAAATTATATTATTATTAAATTTATTATAAACCATTAATCACCAACTTTTTATTTATATATATCTTTATTGCCAAATGAGATATAAAATTAACAACAGTTACTATGCGAAAATAATCCTAAAAAAACGTGGTGTCAATTTTTACTATACCACGTTTTATTTCCAAATTTAATATCACCTCCCAATATATAAAAACCAACGAATTAATACCATTTTAGATAACAGACTTTTCTCCATAATCCCTAGATAACCAATTCTTTATATCTTCAACAATAGGAGTAATCTGCAAAACACCTTCACTATTCCTGAATCCATGATTTAAACCTGGGTATTGATAAAAGGTAATATTATCTTTCTTTAATTGTTCTTTCATTTTTATCGCTGAACCAGAGCTGACTGAATTATCATTTAGCGTTTGAATAATCAAGATAGGACTCTTAGTCTGATTTAACACTTTATATTGATCAATACCAAGAGAAACCCTCCACCAATTAGCACCGTGATTACTCATTTCTATATGACTCATATTCTTCCCGGTAGCTATTTCTTGCTGAAAATCCCTAAACCCTTTAATTGCCTCATTGAGATATTCTGGTGACACCTCACTCCTTATACTATGAATAACATCATCAGCGAAATACCGCCCACCACCATTCAGTGACACGGTTCTATCAATATAATTGACTTGTGATGTAATTAAATTAGCAACAATTGCCCCCTCACTTCCACCCAAAATAACGATCTTCTTATATTTATTCTGATGTTTCAGATAATCAATGATCTGAATATAATCCCTAACCCTTTGTTCTGGTGTATCCGAGCTCATATAAGCCTTAGGACAATCTGAACGTTCAACAGCATCAGACCAAGGGAGTGATGAATTAATGCCATATTTTTCCACAGTCAGAACATCACTATCAGGATAAATATCACTGAACGTATCATTCACAAACTTATTATTAGCGATACTATTACAATCAGAGCCCTGTATCAGCACTAATAGATTTTTACCACCTCTTTGTTTAAGATAGTAAGTTATTTCACTACCATCATGACGCAAAAACTGTTTATGTACATTTGTATTTGAGTAAGCGAAACTTATACAACATGAAAAAAGCAAAACAGATGTCATAATTTTCTGTCGTAGATTAAAACGATATGTTTTCATTAGTCTCTCCTTTAATTGACATATACAAAGACCACAAATTTACGATATTGTTCCTGTCAGAAAAATTTTTAAAATTTGCGAACAAGCTTCAGAGTTTTTTATCCAGCATGCTAACTATAATCACTAAAATACCCATACATTTGGAGAAAAGAAATGCAAACCACCTTATCCAGCAAAATCGCATTACCCGATAATTATCATACCCACGATTTTTTCGCCCTTCATCAAAGAGATAAACAAAATATCGCTGAAATTGTGGAACAGAATAAAGTTCAAAAAGGAATGATGTGGGATGACAAACCGGCGGAATTAACCATAGCGATTAATGCAAAAACCGCACATATACAACTTAAAGTTGATGGTGACACCACAGGCCCTGATGAGCGCTTATCTGCTTTAGCATCGCATATGCTAGGGCTTCTACAACCAGTTCATATATTTGAGTGTTTATATAAAGAACACCCGGTTATTGGTTCACTTATTGCCAGACAATCAGGTCTAAGAATTTATCAATCGGCCACACCGTTTGAAGCATTAAGTTGGGCGGTTATAGGCCAACAGATCAGTGTTAGCGCAGCCATCTCTATTCGCAGGAGATTTATTCAGGCAATAGGAGTTCAGCATTCCT
Organism: Photorhabdus aegyptia; assembly: GCF_000612035.1. Taxonomy (NCBI): domain Bacteria; kingdom Pseudomonadati; phylum Pseudomonadota; class Gammaproteobacteria; order Enterobacterales; family Morganellaceae; genus Photorhabdus; species Photorhabdus aegyptia. Next base: position 30,955 of record NZ_JFGV01000031.1, read on the forward strand.
CCGGGCTATGGTGCTTTCCAACCGCCAGACAAATCATCAACCATTCAGAAGATGAATTACGCCAATGCGGATTTTCTGTCAGCAAAGCCAAAGCATTACTCCGCTTAAGCCAATTAATTGAATCTGGTGAATTAACATTAGCCATCTCTAATGATGAGCAAGATATTCAGCAATTAACAAATAATCTACTCACTATAAAAGGCATTGGTATGTGGACAATTAATTATTCCCTGTTACGGGGATTTAACTATTTAAATGGCTCACTGCATGGCGACGTCGCAGTAAGACGTAATATCCAAAGATTATTCAATCAAAATGAAAAAGTTTCCGCAGAACAGGCAGAAAAATGGTTGGCAGACTTCGCTCCCTGGAAAGCCCTATTAGCTGCACATTTATGGCGACAAGAATCAAGTGCAGGGTATTGATGTTGTTGTTAGTTTTCATTTCTTTAGCTGGTATGGTGTATTGTTGTTATAGAACGATTAACCTTGAAAACAACTTTTTTCGTGAATATAAACTCTATGATAAGACCGACAAAGTTTCCAATAAATCAAATTGTTATGAGTCTATTCTCATTTCTTCTTTAGATGATTTATTAAAAGAAAGAATTTCTAATACTCTTAAATATACTACTGAAAATTCTATCGATAAAAAAGGAGGTGTTCCCTCCTTAATCAGTGCACACTTAGCAAACAAGTTTTAACTTAGGATAAACAATACTTTGAAACTCTGCCGGAATTTTGTCTTTAATATCTGATAATATTTTTTTGTCTGCCCCGATAGCTTCTAAAAGCTCATTAATAATAGATTCTAGCTTCTCCGTTCTATCCCATTGGACTTTATAAGCTCCCGAATTTATCTTTTGTTCTATTCTCTGTAACTGTTTATTTTCTTTATATATATATTTCATTCTAATAATATTCATCTCGTTATCTACATTTTCTTTATAGGTGATAATCATATAAATATCATTAGATTTCTTAATGGTTTCAATGCTATCGTATTCACTCTCAAAAATAGCAGTTATGAGCTCATCAGGCTGAACACCTTTCACTAAGCAAAAGGCTACCATTCTTTCTATAATCTCGTTTACTTTTAATGAGTCGATCATCGTATCATCCTCTTAACTTCTTCAAGTATTCCCGCTAATGCCTTTTTATTATCTGATTTATTAAAATATTCTCTAATCTTGATGTATGCCTCAATCTGAGGCGTTCTTAATTTCTTATTTCCCTCAATATTAACTGCTGTATCAAAAAAATAAGACATACATATTCCTTTACTCTACCAATCATATAATCACCATTAAACCCATATTCATGTAAAATAGTCTATGTAGTATGGACAAAATCTTGACTAATAGCACGGAATTTATAACTTGGCCGCTCAATAGATTACTTTTCACTTTTTCCTAATTGTTTCATTTACGCTATCCATTTCAATGAAAACACAATAATATTTCACAGTATATAATCCTATGAATAATTTAATTACCTAATAAGATGAAATTGTAAGGATATTACATCTTTATATTCCCCCTCTCATGAAAACAAAAAAGGACCTCTGTATAGAGATCCTTTAACTATATACTGTCAGTTATTAGAATCAATAATATCCCCGGAAAGTCTGCAAGGCAGGATTATCACTGTAATCGGATAGGGTTCCTGTAACATAATTATCCATTAATGTAATCATGACTCAGCCCTTCCTGTTGCATGACATCGTTGTTACTCCTTTGTCAGAAGATTAAAACTGGTCATCAGGTTACGATAATCTGGAATATGACTGGAGAATAGATTTGCCAGTCCTTCGATATCATTTCGCCAGTCACGATGCAGCTCACACGCAACTGCAAACCAGGTCATCAACTGAACCCCTGCTTGTGACATACGATCCCATGCTGCGTTTCGTGTCATTTCATTAAATGTACCTGATGCATCGGTTACAACAAAAACATCAAACCCTTCTTCAATCGCTGACAATGCCGGAAATGCTACGCACACTTCGGTGACAACACCTGCAATAAGAAGCTGCTTTTTACCTGTTGCTTTAACAGCCTTAACAAAGTCATCATTGTCCCAAGCATTAATGTTACCAGGTCTGGCAATGTAAGGCGCATCAGGGAACTGCTCCCTTAACTCAGGGATCAGTGGCCCATTTGGTCCGGTTTCGAAACTAGTGGTAAGAATTGTAGGAAGGTGGAAGTACTTAGCAAGATCGCTTAATGCCAGAATGTTATTCTTAAATTTGTCAGGCTCAATATCACGTACCAGAGAAATCAATCCGGTCTGGTGGTCAACCAGCAGAACGGCTACATTATTTTTATCGAGTCGGACGTAAGGTACACCCATATTAACCTCCTTCATTGGGGACGTTTTTACTAAAAAATCAGATGAAACATTTCTTACTTAAACGTAGACCATTCAGTTGGATTTACCACTTATTGAATCACAGAGTCGTATGTGAGCAACAATCCCTTTGAATTTATTGGTTATTTCTCTATGCAATTTTGACGTGAGTCCTCAATTATGCCCCGACATATTTTTCCGACCATCATTGGAGAAATAAGCATTTATTCGCGGTTCAACGGAAACATGATGATGTTTGATCTCTACCCTCTCCTGCCAAAGAGCAAAACCGAGTGAAATGCTGACGATAATGATGCCGACAAATGCGAGGATAGTGTCCCGGTACTCATTGAAAACATGACGCATAGACGCATAAATGTTGTCTCCCTACCCTGAATTACGCGATACGATGTAAGATCTTCTCCAGAAAGTCATTGGCATGATGTCTATGTAGGTAGTCCTTCACTTCCCTCTCCCAAGATTCGCCATCACCCAGCACGGCACGGCTATGGGTAGATGCATAAAGATAGCGCGTGTCATATAGATTGATTAGTGTCTGGTTAATGCCATCGATATTGCAGCCGAGGTTATTGCGTTGCTGCACTTCTAATGCCCGCAGCACCCGTACCTGATACTCTGGATCCGGCACGCACGTCCGTTCACTGAGTTCGCTGAGCACTAGGAACTGCGGTGGGATCCCTTCTTCGATTGCCGCCTGCAAACGGTAGTGGCCATCGAGGATGATAAACGATGCTAGCCCGGCGATGTACCAGAGCAGAATGGGCGGCAACGTGCCTTCTCGGCATTTTTTACGCCACCATTTCAGACGCCCCGCCTCCGGCTGGAGAGGATATCGCCCGAGTAACAGATTGCCGCCCCACCACCAATCCACCAGCGAGATGCGCTTAGGGGTTATCAGATCGGGGAAATCTTCGCCGTATAGTGCCCAATCGCAACCGATATTCCCGGCGCTGGCAGGCGCGTGAAAACACCAGCACTCAACCGGTATCTGTCGTTCAAGGGTATAAGGCGCAGTGGGCGCGACGGGTGACATGGGCCGCAACAACCAGCGGCGGGCGGGCAAAAGCGTAACGGAGGACTCCAGCAGATGACGGGCAAAATAGCGGCACCATTCACCGGTCCATGCTTGCGGCCCAGCACGTTGAATCGACCCCACCTCCTGCGAAGTCATGGGCGGCAACAGTGCGCGCTGGTCCAGATGATCTGTGTTAAACACCAGCCAAACGCCGGAATAATCTTTTAACATCGAGGCCCAGAATAGCGGCGTCTCGCGAATATACAGTGTCATGCGGCCATTATGGCCGCTACACATTTCCATCGCTGCAACCGCAGCAGGATCCGCCTGATTATGCAGTTCCAGCCCCTGCCAAGTGTTGTTCCGGTCGAGAAGATCCTTCCACCAGTAGTGCGACATGTGATTTTCCTTGTACCAAAGATAGGAAAAGTTTAAGGCAATGAGAGGAAGATGCAAATGGCGATCCGTTGAACGATGCACACGTTACCCAATTAATGTTACAACAATTTGTTGAGTTTGATGGTGTTCAAAAGAACTCAATTGGCGGAAGATCACAGGAGTCGAACCTGCCAGAGACCGCTGGCGGCCCCATCTGGATTTGAAATCCAGCCGCCCCACCGGGGACGATGATCTTCCATATAAATACAAAGAATTATGAAAAGGGGCTAATCATAGCGCATATTATCTGGCTTCTGAATCCGTTTGCTGAAATCATTCTCAATTTCCTAAAAAGCATTAAATTTTATTGTTCATAAACTCAACATTCGCGTTGAGTTTGTCGAATTTTACCTACATCTTATTAGCCGATACCCATTACGATACAAGGTTGCTCCACTCAGCAATGTACCCAACACATAAAAAGGACGCTTTATATGACTAATCCGTTACTCGTTCCATCAGGTTTACCCAAATTTTCTTCTATTAAACCCGAACATGTTGTTCCCGCTGTAAAAGAAGTCATTGCCAATTATCGCCAAACCATCGAAAAAATATTGGCCGAGAATACCGTTTTTACCTGGGATAATCTGTGTCAACCACTGGCCGAAGCAGGTGATAAACAATCCCGTGCATGGTCACCAGTCAATCATTTGAATTCGGTTAAAAACAGCCCAGAATTACGCGCCGTCTATGAAGAAAGTTTGCCATTACTGTCTGAATTCAGTACCTGGTTAGGTCAACACAAGGGACTCTATCAAGCCTATAAGTCATTACGTGAAAGTGCTGAGTTTGAGAAGCTCTCTGTGCCTCAGCGCAAAGTTGTCGAAAATGCTCTGCGTGATTTTAAACTATCCGGTATTGGTCTGCCTGAAGAGAAGCAGAAACGCTATGGCGAGATCAGTGCACGTTTGTCCGATTTAAGCTCGCAATTCAATAATAATGTGCTTGATGCCACTATGGGCTGGACCAAATTAATTACTGACGTGAAAGATCTGGCTGGTCTGCCAGAAAGCGCTCTTGCCGCCGCTAAAGCTCAGGCAGAAGCCAAAGGACAAAAAGGCTGGCTATTGACTTTAGAAGCACCAAGTTACCAGCCGGTTATTACCTATGCAGATAATCGTGAACTGCGTCGGGAAATTTACCACGCCTACAATACCCGCGCATCCGATCAAGGGCCAAACGCAGGTAAATGGGATAATAGCGAAGTGATCGCCGAAATCCTTGCGCTGCGTCACGAACAAGCTCAATTGCTTGGTTTCAAAAATTATGCAGAACAATCCCTTGCAACCAAGATGGCAAAAACCCCTAAGGAAGTGTTGGATTTTCTGAATGATTTGACAAAACGCGCGCATCCACAGGGCGAAGAGGAAGTAGATGAGTTAAAAGGTTTTGCTAAATGGCATCATTGCGCCCACAAGCTAGAAGCTTGGGATATGACTTACTATGGCGAAAAACAAAAACAGTACGAGTTCTCTATCAATGATGAGCAGTTACGTCCTTATTTCCCTGAACAAAAGGCTGTTGAAGGGCTATTCGAAGTTGTTCGCCGTATCTATGGTATTACTGCCAAAGAGCGCCATGATGTAGAAACCTGGCATCCAGATGTCCGTTTCTTTGATCTGTACGATGACACTAATGAGCTGCGCGGCAGCTTCTATATGGATCTGTATGCTCGCGAGAATAAACGTGGCGGCGCCTGGATGGATGAGTGTATCAGCAGCATGCGCCGTTCTAACGGCGAACTGCAAAAGCCGGTTGCTTATCTGAACTGCAATTTCAACAAACCTGTTGGCAATAAACCAGCGCTGTTCACCCACAATGAAGTCAATACGCTGTTCCACGAGTTTGGTCACTGTCTACACCTGATGCTGACTAAGATTGAAACTGCCGGTGTCTCCGGTACCAATGGTGTACCGTGGGATGCGGTTGAAATGCCAAGCCAATTCATGGAAAACTGGTGCTGGGAGCCAGAAGCACTGGCATTCATCTCTGGTCACTATGAGACTAAAGAACCTCTGCCGCAATCCATGTTGGATAATCTGTTAGCAGCCAAAAACTATCAGGCTGCCATGAGGATCTTACGTCAACTTGAGTTTGGTCAGTTCGATTTCCGTCTGCATGTTAACTACGATCCAAAGAAAGGCGCTCAAACCATGAAGACCTTAAAAGAAGTGAAGAAATTGGTCTCCGTAGTGCCTTCACCTGAATGGGGCCGTTTCCCACATTCATTCACCCACATCTTCTCCGGTGGTTATGCCGCTGGCTACTACAGTTATCTGTGGGCTGATGTGTTGGCAGCCGATGCTTACTCTCGTTTCGAGGAAGAAGGCATTTTTAACCGCGAAACCGGGCAATCTTTCCTTGATAACATTTTGTCCCGTGGCGGTTCAGAAGAACCAATGGAGTTGTTCAAACGCTTCCGTGGCCGTGAACCAAAACTGGATGCAATGCTGCGCAAGGCCGGTATTAAAGGGTAATTTAAGGTGGGAATCTGTTTAATCTGTGAACAAGGCGCTGATAACAGCGCCTTATCTCAACTGGCAGAGCGCTGGGGGCTGATGCATGACGAAAGCGCGATTATGGCGTTGGTCTTTACCCCTCAACGTCTTGAACTTCGTAAACGGGATGAGCCAAAGCTAGGCGGCATCTATGTCGATTTTGTATCAGGTACAATGGCACATCGCCGTCGCTTTGGCGGCGGACGCGGCGAAGCCGTTGCTAAGGCCATAGGAATCAAAAAAGATTATCTACCAACAGTCGTAGATGCTACCGCCGGCCTGGGGCGCGATGCCTTTGTGCTGGCATCACTGGGTTGTCATGTAAGAATGCTGGAACGCCATCCTGTGGTCGCGGCATTGCTGGATGATGGACTGCAACGAGGTTATCAGGATGAAGAAATTGGTGGCTGGTTGCAAGAGCGCATGACGCTGCTCCATGCCTCCAGCATTACAGCGCTGGCCGATATTACGCCACAGCCCGATGTCGTTTATCTTGATCCTATGTATCCACATAAGCAGAAAAGTGCACTGGTGAAAAAAGAGATGCGAGTGTTCCAATCTCTGGTTGGCACTGATGAAGATGCTGATAGTTTGCTAGCCCCTGCACGCGCTTTGGCAAAACGCCGTGTCGTGGTAAAGCGACCTGATTATGCAGAACCCTTAGCTGGAGTCGCTGCATCAGCGGCTATCACCACGAAAAATCACCGTTTTGATATTTATCCTCGTTGAAAAAAATCAGCCGTTATTGCGGCTGATATCTTTTAGTTTAAAGAATGTAGTTTAAAGAATGCCTTGAGCAAGCATAGCGTCAGCAACTTTCACAAATCCGGCAATATTCGCACCCTGAACATAATTGGTCTGTTTTCCCTCGCCACCATACTCAACACAGGCGTGGTGAATATCCAGCATGATGTGATGCAAACGCGCATCCACTTTTTCAGCCTTCCAGCCTAAACGAGCCGCATTTTGTGCCATTTCCAGACCAGATGTTGCCACGCCACCAGCATTGGCCGCTTTACCGGGTGCGAATAGCACACCTGCTTCAATAAAGGCTTCCGTCGCTGAAATAGTTGCTGGCATATTCGCCCCTTCAGCAACCGCTTTGACGCCATTCTTGATAAGGACCTTAGCCGCATCCAAGTCCAGTTCATTCTGAGTGGCGCATGGCAAAGCGATATCAACCGGCACAGACCAAGGTTGTAGCCCTTTCAAGAAAGTCAGACCCCGCTCTCTGGCGTATTCTTCCACACGGCCATAGCGTTGGTTTTTTATCTCTTCAAGATGAGCCAGCTTCTCCGGCGTAAACCCTTCCTCATCAACTAAAGTACCGCCGGAATCAGAAGCGGTTACTACTTTCGCACCCAACGCCATGCATTTTTCAATCGTATATTGTGCAACATTACCCGCACCGGAAACCGATACGCGCATACCTTCAAAGCCCATGCCATGACGTTTCAGCATGGCATTGACGAAATAGACCAGACCATAACCAGTTGCTTCCGGGCGAATCAAACTACCGCCAAAAGAGAGCCCTTTGCCAGTAAATACACAAGCCGTGTTGTTAGAAAGCTTTTTCATCATCCCTGACATAAAAGCCACTTCACGGCCACCTACACCAATATCGCCTGCGGGAACATCAGTATCTGGCCCCAAATGGCGGTACAATTCTGTCATTAATGCCTGACAAAAACGCATGACTTCACCCTGACTTTTTCCTTTAGGATCAAAGTCTGAACCTCCTTTACCACCACCCATTGGTAAAGTTGTCAGTGCATTTTTCAAGGTTTGTTCAAAGCCCAGGAATTTTAGAATAGAGAGGTTCACCGATGGATGAAAACGCATGCCACCTTTGTATGGGCCAATGGCGGAGTTGAATTGCACTCGCCATGCCCGGTTTACCTGCACTTTACCCTGATCATCCACCCAGCAAACCCGAAACTGGATAACCCTTTCTGGCTCCACCATACGCTCCAGTAGGCTATGTTCACGGTATTTCGGGTTTTGTTCAAGAAACGGCCAAAGAGAGGTGAATACTTCCCGAACAGCTTGGAGATATTCTGGTTGATATTCATCCCTGCGTTGAATCGATCCAAGAAATGAAGACAAAGATAGTAAACAGCTCATTTAGTTATTCCTTATTTCTACTTCGGTTGTGATGGATTCTCAGTCATTTTCTAATCATTATTTTTGTTGAAAATGTGAGATAAGTTGTGTTTGCCCTTTGAATATATCATTGTTCTATATTCATCTTTCAAGAAGTTTTTTCGCAGAAAGGTAAAAAAAATTTCTTGATTGCACCGAGCATAAGCCAAACACCCCCCCATTTCACCAAAAAAAACGCCTGCATAAGCAGGCGATTTTATCGAATAACTTTTCAATCTATTGTCATTCATCATCACGCAGAGGAACAATCAGCATATCAACATGAACCGTGTTAATTAACTGACGAGCAGAAGACATCAATTTGCTCCAGAAATCCTGATGATGACCACAAACAACCATATCTATGTCATATTTCTTGATTGCATCAACCAGTACTTGCCCCAGATCACCGCTACCACTCAGGGTCTCCTGAATGTCATAGTCTGAATCTGCGGAGAGCGCTTTCAGCGCACTGCGGGTCTCGTCAGTAATACGTTGCTGCATATCACCGAGATTAACATCAATCAAACCGGTGTAGAGATCGGAATAGTTAACATCAACATGGATCAGGGAAACTTTGGCATTGTCCGGTTTAGCCATAGAAACAGCTTTTCTCACCAAAACCTGACTTTCCGGGGATAAATCAACCGCAACAAGAATATGTTTGTAAGCCATAAGCGAACTCCTTCCATAATGCCGAGTTAGTGAGTTGGCAGGGCAAATTGCCACTATCCTATGTTTATTACTACTTAGAATGTTCTTCAAGATTGTTTCGATCACAGCTCATCGTATTTAGCGACTGAGCAAAGAACATCCACCAAACAAACAACATATACCACAATTGCTCTTCCTGCCACTTGATGTATAGCAAAATCCTACTCTGAATTTATGACTTTTCTTGATACCCAATATAGTTACGTGAACAACTAACCAGTCTCTCTGAGGTTTCATGGCTGGATAAAACTGACTAGATGAGTGTTTATGACGTTTTTCTGTTAGTTTTGTCCCAACTCATGCAGAACAGGTTTTTTGTACTATCTGGTTATCTTTCCTACAATAGATATAAAGGTGTCACCACCTGCGATTTTGATTTTTTCTTTTTTGTGACAGCTCTGGCTAACCATTCTAAGGAGGGGATTATGTTCAGTACAATCGCACTGTTTTGGGCGCTGTGTTTTGTCTGCATTATCAATATGATGCGCTACTTCTCTTCACTACGAGCATTGCTGTCCATTCTTCGTCAATCTGATCCCTTGCTTTATCAATCAGTAGACGGTAACGGCTTTTTCACTACTCATGGGCAACTTAATAAGCAAATACGACTAGTGAACTATATCAATTCACAACGTTACCTTGATCATCATGATCCAGAAGTTGTTCTTCGTTGTGAAAGGTTGAGAAGACAATTTATTTTGACCAGCGCACTGAGTGGATTAGTTGTTATTTGCCTGATTTCTATGTTGATTTGGTATTAAATAAAAAGGCGGTATAGTTGACCCATACCGCCCTCAAATTATCCATTAAAACAATTAAATCAGTTTCAAAGCGAACCAATAAAGCGTACCGGACAGCCCGATTGAAACCGGCAGCGTCAGTATCCAAGCCAGCATGATATTCTGGATAGTTTTACCCTGAACCCCACCGCCATCGACCAACATCGTTCCAGCCACCGCAGAAGAAAGCACCTGCGTAGTAGAGACCGGCATGCCGGTATAACTCGCAACACCAATTGAAACAGCAGCAGTCATCTGAGCTGAAACACCTTGCGCGTAGGTCATACCTTTTTTGCCAATCTTCTCACCAATAGTGACTGCAACACGTTTCCAGCCAACCATCGTTCCCAAAGACAAAGCCAGTGCTACCGCAATGATAATCCAGACAGGCGCATACTCAACGGTGTGTAATAAGTCTTTCCGCAATTTATTCAGGAAACGGGCGTCTTCAGCACGAGTTTCCGGCAGTTTAGCCAGAGACTCCGCCGTATCAGCAATACACATCAACATACGGCGCATATTGTTACGCTGTTCAGCATTCAGCTCACTGTAGCTCTGAATACCCTTCAATAGGCTTTCTGTCTGATCAAGAACAACGACAGCACGCGTAATATCACAATGGAATCGCCCTTCCGGTTCATCTTCCGCAACAGCGACCAATGGCGTCAGCTCAATTGCATGGGATAACGCTGAGCCATGCTGCCGATAATATTGTTGCAAGTGAGTAATAGCGTCGTAGGTACGGGCGATGTCATAACCATTGGCATTCATGTTTACAACAAATCCCGCTGGCGCTACACCAATTAGCACCAGCATAATCAAACCGATACCTTTCTGACCATCATTCGCCCCATGAGAGAAGCTTACGCCTACCGCAGACAAAATCAGCGCTGTACGTGTCCAGAAAGGGGGCTTACGCTTACCATCCTTCTTTTCACGTTCAGCGGGAGTCAGATGAATACGTTTACGTTTCTTGGTGCTACTCCAGTAACGACGCAGCAGAAACACGACAGCCCCTGCGATGATCAATCCGATTAAAGGAGAGAGGATCAACGACAGGAAAATCTGTATCATCTTCGGCACATTCAACGCATCAACCACAGAAGAACCGGTTACGATGGCATTGGTTAAACCGATACCAATGATGGAACCAATCAGGGTATGGGAACTGGATGCAGGTAAGCCGAAATACCAGGTACCAAGGTTCCAAACAATCGCAGCCAGCAACATGGAAAACACCATAGCAAGACCATGAGCAGAACTGACATTGAGAAGAAGATCGGTCGGAAGTAAATGCACAATCGCGTAAGCGACACTTAATCCACCAAGAAGAACACCAAAGAAGTTAAATACCCCAGCCATAACGACGGCGAACTGTGCTCGCATAGCACGGGTATAAATAACTGTTGCTACCGCATTCGCGGTATCATGAAAGCCATTAATGGCTTCATAAAACAGCACAAACAGTAGTGCCAGTACTAACATTAGGCTGGTGTGAAAATCCAAGCCAGTAAAAAGATGTAGCATAAACGTTAAGCCAGTTAGTTGGACATGAACGCGGCGCATTATCAGTGACAAATGCTAGCGGGGGAAGTGAAATATGAACTTTTTTTGATTTCATGACAACTAGGTAACAATAAGAAATAGGAATATTCCTTATATATCATAAAATTACATATCTTCTAAAAAATTGACAGATTTAAGTTATAAGGGAATTTTTCCCCGCAAACTTATCAAAAATGCAACATATTAGGGGTAATTCCCCACTAAATTATTTAGTCATAAAGAGAAAAACAGTGGAAAGATTTGATGCGGTTATTATTGGTGCCGGTGCAGCAGGTTTGTTCTGCGCAGCTCAGGCTGGGCAGCTCGGTTTACGGATACTTGTTCTGGACAATGGCAAAAAAGCCGGGCGTAAAATTTTGATGTCCGGTGGTGGACGTTGCAACTTCACGAATCTGTACACAGAACCATCAGCTTATCTTTCTGCTAACCCCCATTTTTGCAAGTCTGCTCTGGCTCGTTACACACAATGGGATTTTATCGAACTGGTTCAACGTTATGGCATTGCTTACCATGAAAAAACACTGGGACAGCTTTTCTGTGATGACTCTGCCCAACAGATAGTTGATATGTTACTGAAAGAGTGTGAAACCGGTCAGGTTACTATTCGCCTGCGCAGTGAAGTTAGCCAGGTAGAAAAAAATGGGCAGGGTTTCGTTATCATCGTTAACGGAAAAGAAGTAAGTACACGCTCACTTGTTATCGCTTCCGGTGGATTGTCTATGCCTGGTCTTGGAGCAACTCCTTTTGGTTATCGGATTGCAGAACAGTTTGGCTTGAAAGTTTTGCCAACCCGCGCCGCTCTCGTGCCTTTTACTCTGCATAAACCGCTACTGGAGCAACTTCATGTGCTCTCTGGTGTATCCGTTCCCGCTATTGTCACCGCCGAAAACGGTACTCTGTTCAAAGAAAATATTCTGTTTACCCACCGAGGACTTTCTGGCCCAGCAATTTTACAAATTTCCAGTTACTGGCAACCAGGAGAGTTTGTAAGTATTAACTTACTTCCAGATAGTGATTTGGAAGCTTTTCTGGAGAAAGAGCGGAGTTCTCATCCAAACCAAAGCGTAAAAAATACTTTGGCAAAATTATTACCAAAGCGGCTGACAGAGAGCCTGCAAACACTCGGCCAAATCCCAGATATTGCTCTTAAACAACTGAACCCAAATCAGCAAAAACAGTTGGCCGCTAACCTCCAATCATGGCGGGTACAACCCAACGGTACGGAGGGCTATCGCACCGCCGAAGTGACGATGGGCGGTATTGATACTCACCAGCTTTCATCCAAAACGATGGAAGCTAACCAAGTAAAAGGACTCTATTTTATTGGCGAAGTAGTAGACGTCACCGGCTGGCTTGGTGGCTATAACTTCCAGTGGGCATGGAGCTCCGCCTGGGCATGTGCGCAAGCGTTGTAACTGTTGTGGAGAGACAATAAAGTTTGCCCGTAAGAGCAATTTTCCTTATGTTCTTACTGGCAACCATATGTGATCTGAACAATCCAGTCAGGTTCAATTGTCCAGTCATACCTGTTTTTTGGCCAGTCTGTAATCGCATTTAATGTTGATAAGCTACTACCCATAATGGTGTTGGCTTGTTATCGGTATACAGTGGGTCTTGAGGGTATGTCCATTTAGTGGATGAAAAAACAGAACGATCGAATACAACATCAAAATTGCAATTCATACATCCACCATTAATTATTTTTTTTGATTAAAAAAGCTTGGATTCACATAATAAGTGCAACATCGTTAATCCGGAAGTAAACATGTTCGTATTCCTTTAAATAATTCATTCGGTGTTTTCCCTCCCCGTGTTTTTCGGGGGCGATTATTTAATCGGTTTACCACAAAATTTATTTCCTGATCAGAGACTTCATTAAAATCCGTTCCCTTTGGAAAGTATTGTCTGATGAGTCCATTGATATTCTCATTTATCCCTCTTTCCCAGGGCGAGTAAGGGTGAGCAAAATAAATTTGGGTTTCTAATTTTTTACTCATGATTTCATGCTCTGCGAACTCCAAACCGTTATCGAATGTGATGGTCTTAACCATTTGTTTTAACTGGTATAATACTTTCACTACCGCTTTTGCGACTTCTGATGCCCGCTTGCTATCAAGTTTAACAATTATGGTATACAACGTTTTGCGGTCAACCAAGGTTAATAAGACACTTTTTTTATCTTTCCCCATTATCGTATCACCTTCCCAGTCGCCAATACGTTCTTTTTTATCAACGAATTCCGGGCGCTCATCAATACTGACCCGATTTTTAATTTTGCCTCTTTTTTCATAGCGACCATAGCGTTTACGATAGGGTTTTCTGGCAATTCGCAGATGTTGCCATAAATCACCCCCCTCTATTTTATCTTGATAAATCAGCCTATAAATCGTCTCATGATGCAAAAATATCCCTTTATGCCGCTTCAAATAATCAACCACCTGTTCAGAACTCAAATCTTGCCAAATTAACCGTTTTATCCATTTTTTGACTTCCGGCGTTATTTTTACGGCTTTTTTAGCAAAATGACGACGAGCTAATCCCTTCAAATGAGCCTGTTCAGGACAATAGGTTTGAACTTCTTGATTTCTCTTCAATTCTCTGCTGATGGTCGACAGGCTTCGCTTAAGTGACTCAGCAATGAAACGCTGTGAAAAACCTGCTTTTTTTAAACTGGAAATCTGGTATCTTTCTGTTTCGGTCAGTTGTATATAGGTCATTGTGCATTTTCCTGTGGCGGGAAAGATGCCTACTTATAGCAACTGACCGCCCTTCTGAAAAATTGCACTTATTAGTCGAATCCGCCTGTGATAATAATTTAGGTAATAATTAATTGAGATAGTAATTACATGATAAAGGTTAATAGCAGGCTTGTGAGATGTCCAAAATTCATACGCCACTACATAATCACTTAGCTTGACTCGTAATGGATTGATCTAATGCTAATTTAGTGCAGTATTTTTGTGCCTTTAAAGCTGATTAATCTAAATATTTCCATTTTTGATTCAAAATCAAATTACTATATTGAAAATAACATAACTTAATCTAAAATACTGCCCCTAAAAATTTTAATCACAATTATAAGAATCTGAATCGGTTTAATTATGGCAATGGTATCCCCCAGCAAAATAATGACAGGGTTGGCCGGATGGGCTGTATTTGTTATTCAGCCTGTATATGCAGATGACCAACCTTTATTCAAACAACAAGAGCAACACCAAAAACAACAACAGCAGGCATTAGAGCAGCGTCTGGAAGCCAAGGCACCGACAGTTCGACTCTCGGATGAAATATCGTCCATTTCTGGGTTGAGCTTTCCCAACGAATCGCCTTGTTTTGTGATCCATAAAGTCACCTTGTCCGGCCGGGAAGACCTGCCACATTGGGTGCCGTTGCAACGTCTGGCAGATCAGGCCAACAGCCACTGTCTGGGTTTGCAAGGAATTGACCTCTTGATGAGCAATATGCAGAACCGGTTGATTTCCCACGGCTGGGTGACGACACGCATTCTGGCACCGGAGCAGGATTTGAGTCAGGGCGAACTGAAACTCAACCTGGTGGCCGGCAAAATACGTCAGGTGCGTTATACCGACGAGGCAGATAAATACGCGACCTTGTATACCGCACTGCCTGCCCATGATGGAAATTTACTGGATCTACGCGACATAGAGCAAGGTCTGGAAAATCTCCAGCGTATCCCGAATGTTCAGGCATCGATGGAACTGGTGCCGGGAGAGCAACCGGGTGAGAGTGATATCGTGATTAAACGCCAGCAGTCACGCTTCTGGCATGTGGGTGCTTGGGTAGATAACAGCGGTACCAAAACCACCGGGCAGACTCAAGGCGGGCTGATGTTTGCGCTGGATAATCCGATGTCGCTGAGTGACCTGTTTTATCTCTCGATGAACCGCGATTTGGCCTTTTCCCACCGCAAGGATTCCACCAACTATACCGCGCATTATTCGGCGCCGTTCGGTTACTGGCAATTTGCGGTCACCGGTAGCAAATACAACTACATGCAAACCGTGCCGGAATTAAACGGAGATGCCAAATATCGCGGAAAAAACCGCAACCTGAACGCGCAATTAAGCCGTGTCCTGCATCGTAATGCCAGCTCAAAAACCATATTGATTTATAGCGTGAATGTGCGCGAAACCCGTAATTTTATGAAACAGACTGAAATTGGTAGCCAGAAACGCCGTACCAGCAGCTGGAGTCTGGGGCTGAATCACCGCCATTATATCGGCGCTACCGTACTGGATGCCGGGGTACGTTATCAGCAAGGTACCCGTTGGTTCGGCGCATTACCGGCTTATGAAGAGCGACGTGATAAATCTTCTTATGATTACGCCACAGCAAAATCAGAAATTATCCAGTTGTCTGTGACACTAAATACCCCATTTAAGCTGGGCAGCCAATCCTTTCAGCACAATATTGAATACCAGAAGCAATGGAGCAACACCCCGTTGACGCCGCAGGATCAATTCAGTATTGGCAGCCGCTGGACGGTGCGCGGTTTTGACGGCGAGCGTACACTCAGTGCCGATGAAGGCTGGACACTACGCAATACGCTCTCATGGCAAACTCCGGCGCCTGACCAACAGCTTTATCTGGGGGCAGATTACGGCCGGGTCGGTGGACACGGTTCGGAAACCATTATCGGTCGCACATTGGCAGGTGGAGTAATGGGACTGAAAGGCAATATCCGCCCAGCGCATCTGGCGTATGACGTGTCGGTTGGTACCCCGCTCTCTAAACCGGATGGCTTTAAAACCGACTTTGCCCACATCAATTTCAGCCTGAACTGGCAGTACTAAGGGAGCAGCGATGTTAATCGGTGATTATGATGTACGTGCCCCTCTGATCCTCGGCGGAAACGAAAATGACACGGAGATGCTGGGAGCCGCGAGCTGGCTGTGGATGCACTCCCCCCTGCACCGGGATGCGCCGTTAAGTTCGCTTGCCACACTGCTTCTGCCTTTTATCAAAGCCCAGCAGTATGTGCTGGTCAGTCAGCATGAGCAACCCATATTTTATCTGAGCTGGTCACGGTTTGATGAAGAAACCGAACGCCATTACCTGACGACAAATGACGGAGACAATCGCCATCTGTCATCAAACCGGGGCGCACGGATTTGGTTGTTGGACTGGGTAGCCCCGTTTGGCCATAGCCGCGTGATGGCTAATTTAATCAAACATGACATTTTTCCTTATCAGTGTTTCCGAGCGCTTTATCACAAAGGCTCAGCTCGTGGGGCACAAGTGCTCCGTTTTCGAGGGGCAGGCGTCAGTCATGAACAAGCCGCCGAATGGTGGAATAACCATCCCCTGACCATAGACTTACCCGAAAGAGGTGCTGCGCGATGAATAAACATTGCTACCGCGTGATTTTCAATAAAACCCGCCAGATGCTGATGGTGGTATCAGAATTAGTCAGCAGCCATACAGCTGGACAGGTACGAGACAGAATATCGGTTCCTTCATTATCGTCAGCCCGTGTGACATTGACGCCTCTAGTGTTCGGGGTTTCACTGGCTCTGGGGCTGGTCAGCCTGAACGCACAAGCCGACATTGTGGCGGACAACAATGCGCCCGGTACGCAGCAGCCCTCGGTCATTTCCACCGCCAACGGCATACCACAAATCAACATCCAGACACCGAACAGTGATGGAGTTTCCCGCAACCAGTACAGCCAGTTTGATGTGGAACAACGGGGTGCGATCCTCAATAACAGTGGCACCAATACCGAAACTAAACTGGGCGGTTTGATCACCGCAAACCCGTGGTTAGCTCAGGGTGAAGCGAAGATCATTCTGAATGAGGTCAACAGCAGCAATCCCAGCCAACTGAACGGTTTTATCGAAGTGGCCGGTCAACGAGCCAATGTGATTATTGCCAACCCGGCGGGAATTACCTGTAAAGGCTGTGGTTTTATTAATGCCAATCAGACCACTCTGGCTGCGGGTAAAACCCTACTGGAAGGCGGTCGCCTAGAAGGGTTTGAAGTCGATAAAGGCATTTTGACCGTTGATGGCATGGGACTGAATGACGATAAAAGCGATTACACCCGTCTGATTGGTCGCGCCGTCAATATCAACGCCAAGTTATACGCGAAAGATTTAACCGTGACGACCGGACATAACCGGGTCGATGCCCAAGGCAATGTGACTGAAGTGCTGTCTGACCGTCAGAAAAATAAACCCGAATTCAGCCTGGATGTAGCGGCGGTGGGTGGCATGTACGCCAACAAAATCAAGCTGGTCGGCACAGAACAGGGCGTCGGGGTACATAATGCCGGGCAGCTGGGCGCACAAGCGGGCAATCTGACGCTAGATAGCCAGGGCAAATTGATGAACAGCGGTGTGATAACAGCTTCTGCTAATGTAACTATCGATAATCAGGGGGCGCTGGAAAATCAGGGCGATATGACGGCTGGTCAGGATATCAAGCTTAATACGGGCAATGAGATCGAAAACCAGGGACGGATGCTGGCAGGGCGTCATCTGGTTATTGAAAGCGCTGCCTTAAAAAGTGATGAAAAAGGCATATTGATTGCCGGTGTCGATAAAGACGGCAATCGAACTCAATCCGGCAACCTGACCATTCAGAGTCGTGGCATCGTCATTAATAAAGGCACGATAGCAGCATCGGATAACCTGACTGTCGAAAATCAGGGTGATTTAACGAATCAGGGGCGGCTATCGGCAGGTAGTAATAAACCAAGCAGCCTGAAGCTCAACAGCGGCGGTCATCTTGCCAACAGCGGGACGATAGACGCCTCTGCTGAGATTAAGTTTGAAAATGAAGGGAATTTCATCAATCAGGGCGATATTACTGCCGGCCAGGATATTTCCGTCAACACCCGCAATCATCTTGATAATCAGGGACGGATGTTGGCAGGACGGCATCTTGATATCCACAGTGCTTCGTTGGCAAGCCATAAAAATATTCAACTTCCGGCTGATCGCCAGCAACAGATTGTACTGGCCGCAGGCGTTGATAAAGACGGTAATCGGACTCAGCCGGGTAACCTGACGCTTGATATCAAGGGGAAATTAGATAATCAGGGTATTGTGACCGCTTCAGACAATATCGACATTCAAAATAAAGATGCGTTAACCAACTCAGGCGATATCACCTCCGAAAATAATATTACGATAAAAACGCCGGGGAATCTGGCGAATCAGGGCAAGGTGTTGGCTGGTCATCACCTCGACATCCAAAGTGCATCCTTAAAGAGCGCTCAGAATGGCGTACTTTCTGCGGGAACAAATAAAACCCAGCCGGGCAAACTGACCATCAACAGTCACGGTCAACTGGTTAATCAGGGAATGATGACAGCCACGGATGATATTGTTATCGAAGAACCGGCGACGCTGGATAATCAGGGAGAGATAAGCGCTGATCGTGATATTAATATCACAACACTCGGGCAACTGACTAATCAGGGTAAGGTGCTGGCAGGTCATAACCTCGATATCCAGAGTGCGGCGTTAGAAAGCGGCCAGAAAGGGGTACTGGCTGCGGGTATAGATAAAAAACGGCCGGGCAACCTGAAGATCCAGAGTCAGGGCAAGCTGGACAACCACGGCATTATCAGCGCTTCCGATAATATTCACATTCAGAATGAAGGCGCTTTCAGTCACTCAGGTAATATCATCTCCGATAGCGATATCACGATTAGAGCGCGTGATCATCTCGATAATAAAGGGAAAATGCGAGCAGGCCGCCATCTGGATATCCACAGCGCCTCGTTAGTCAGTCATCAGAATGGGGTTCTGGCGGCCGGCACGGATGATCATGGCAATCTGACCCAGCCGGGCAATCTCATCATCAATAGTCGCGGTAAGTTGGTCAATCAGGGGGTAATAACTGCGTCGGATGATATCGATATCAATATCGATAATCAGGCAGCACTGGAGAACCAGGGAAAAATAAGCGCTGATCATGATATCAAAATCAAAACACCGGGAAATCTGACCAATCAGGGCAAGGTGTTGGCAGGTCATACTCTTGATATTCAAAGTGCAGCTTTAGAAAACCAGAAAGAAAGTAAGCTGGCTGCGGGTATAGATAAAAAGCATCCGGGCAAACTGAAGATCCAGAGTCAGGGCAAACTGGACAATCATGGCATTATCTCCGCTTCCGATAATATCCATATTCAGAATGAAGGCGCTTTCAGTCACTCAGGTGATATTACTTCCGGTAGCGATATCACGATAAGAGCGCGTGATCATCTCGATAACGAAGGGAAAATGCGGGCAGGCCGCCATCTGGATATCCGCAGCGCCTCGTTAGTCAGCCATCAGAATGGGGTTCTGGCGGCTGGCACGGATGATCATGGCAATCTGACCCAGCCGGGCAATCTCATCATCAATAGTCGCGGTAAGTTGGCCAATCAGGGGGTAATAACCGCGTCGGATGATATCACCATCGATAATCAGGCAGCGCTGGAGAACCAGGGAAAGATAAGCGCTAATCATGATATCAAGATCAAAACACCGGGAAATCTGACCAATCAGGGCAAGATGTTGGCAGGTCATACTCTTGATATTCAAAGTGCAGATTTAGAAAACCAGAAAGAAAGTAAGCTGGCTGCGGGTATAGATAAAAAGCATCCGGGCAAACTGAAGATCCAGAGTCAGGGCAAACTGGACAATTACGGCATTATCACCGCTTCCGATAATATCCATATTCAGAATGAAGGCGCTTTCAATCACTCAGGTAATATTACCTCCGGTGGCGATATCACGATAAAAGCGCGTGATGATCTCGATAATGCAGGAAAAGTGCTGGCCGGACGTCATCTGGATATTCACAGTGCCTCGTTGACCAGTCATCAAAATGGCGTATTAGCGGCCGGTACGGATGATCATGGTAATCTGACTCAGCCGGGCAATCTGACCATCGACAGCCGCGGTCAACTGACCAATCAGGGTGTCTTGATGGCATCAGATGATATCACCATCGACAATCAGGCAGTGCTGAATAATCAAGGAGAAATAAGCTCCGGGCACGATATCCGGCTCAACACACCCGGAGCCTTGTCCAATCAAGGCAACGTGCTGGCAGGCCGCAATCTGGATATCCACAGTACTGCGTTGACAAACCAGAAGAAAGGTGTTCTGGCGGCAGGCACTGATAATCATGGCAAACCGACTCAACCGGGCAATCTGACCATCGACAGTCGTGGTCAACTGGTTAATCAGGGTGTGATAACGGCGTCGGATGATATCGATATTGAGAATCAGGCGGTACTGGAAAATACCGGAGAGATAAGTACCGGGCGCGATATCAAACTCAAAACGCCCGGACACCTCGCTAATCAGGGCAAAGTATTAGCAGGCCGTCATCTGAATATCCAAAGCGCCTCTCTGGTAAACCAGGAAAAAAGTGCACTGGCTGCCGGTGTAGATAAAGAAGGCAATCAGTCACAACCGGGCAATCTGACGATCCATAGCCCTGGTGAGCTGACCAATCTGGGGCTAATAACGGCTTCGGATAATATGACTGTTCAAGAGCAGAGCAAACTCGATAACCAGGGTGACATGACCGCTGGCCAGAATCTGTCAGTCAAAATCCGTGATAATCTTACCAATCAGGGAGAAATACAGGCTGGCAAGCATCTTGATATCACCAGCGCCTCACTGGACAACCAAAAAAATGCGATATTGGTAGCAGGTATTAACAGTCACAGTAAATCAACACAATCGGGCAATCTGGTTATTCACAGCCGTGAGCAATTGACCAACAGTGGCGTGATCATGGCATCAGGGAATGTGACCCTGCCTGATCAGGGCAATCTGATTAATGAAAAAGACATAACCGCCGGTCAAGATATTACGATAACGACCCGTGATCACCTCGATAATCAGGGGCGTATACTGGCCGGACGTCACCTTGAAAGCCACAGCACTTCATTGTATAGCCATCAAGGCAGTACTCTGGCGGCTGGTATGGATAAAACGCTCAAACTGACCCAGAACGGCAATTTGACACTAAAATCCACAGAGACTGCCCGGCTTCACGGGCAGAATCTGGCGCATGACCAGTTATCGGTCAACGCAAAAGATATCTCACTGGAAGGCAGCCGGACTAACGCTGGTGACTTGTCACTCACTTCTGACAAGCAATTAAATTTACAGGGAGCCCATGTCAAAGCTCGCCAACATCTCACCTTGTCTGCACCGGAACTGATTAATAACGATCGGGGTGAGTTACGTGCTGAGACACTGACGCTCAGCAGCCAGAAACTGAAAAATAATCAAGGAAAAATCACCCAGACCGGCAAGCAGTCGCTGGTACTGGATCACCAAGGTGGGATTGAAAATACGGCCGGGGTGATTGAGTCGAGCGGGCAGGATTTAACCCTGAAGGCTCAAACCATCGCAAATGAAAAAGGTCGGTTGGAACATACCGGAACCGGTGTCATGTCCATTGATGCCAACCAGTTTCAGGGTAAAGCCGGTCATTTGCTGTCTGACGGTGAGCTAAAACTGACCGGTGGCGATTACCATCTGGTGAATAACGTGACATCCGCACAACATATCACGGCGCATATTAAGTCACTGGATCATCGTTTAGGGAAGATGACTCAACGTGGCACCGATTTAATGAGGCTCGATGTCCAGCATGAACTGGATAATGGCAGCGGTGCAATCTCAGCCAATGGCACGGTGAAAATCAAGGCTGAGACACTGAATAACAACACCCTCTCGGAAAACACACTGAATAACGACGAGGAAAACAAGCAAAAAGGCGTTCTGGAAAACAGTGAGCTGAATCATTTGTCAAGCCAGATTATTGCGGCGGAGGATGGCCGGCTTCAGGTGACGGTAAAAAACCGGTTGAACAACCAGAAAGGCCAGTTAGCCGCCTCAAACGGCATGACGGTGATTGCTGACGAAATTGATAACCAGCAGGGGCTGATAAAGGCTTCAAATGGGGATATGGCCCTGACCACCGGACAGTTAACCAATACTGACGGAAAAATTACCGGTCAGCATAATCTGCAACTGACGACTCAGGCGATTAATAACGAAAGAGGCAAAATCAGAGCCGGCACGGCGGAAATCGACACGCATCAGCAACAACTGAATAATACCGCCGGGTCTATCGCTACAGAGCAATCTATGACGTTGCGAACCGGTGAATTACTGAATCGGTATGGCGCGATACGCAGCAACCAAAACCTGACGATTGATACTCACGGTCAGAAGCTGGATAACCGGGACAGTGGTCAGGACGGAGGCGTATTCAGTCAGGGGAATTTGCGCCTGACTATCGCTGACCTGAATAACCGCTCCGGCCATATTGAAGGTTACGACCAACTGAATATCAGTGGAAACAATATTGCCAACCAACACGGGCAGATCCTGGGCGGAAAAGATACCGAACTGCGTGTAGATGAGCTGGATAATGATCAGGGCTTGCTACAAAGCGGCGGTAAACTGACACTCAACGCGAAATCCTTAATTAACCGCAACAGTGGTGATCATAACGGCATTATCGGCAAACAAACCACAGTCGTGAATACTGGGGCACTGGATAACGAAAGTGGGGTACTGACCTCATCAGACAGCCTGAGTATCACGGCGGACAACATCAATAACCGACAGGGATTACTGGAAACTCAGACCCGGTTCTCTCTGAAAGGCCAAAGGCTGGATAACCAGTCCGGGCGGATCACCGCCCGTCAGGGGTTATCTATCGATACGCAAGGGCAGGCACTCGATAACACCGATGGCGTGATTGAAAGTCAGGCGGCTCTGAACGTGAAAAGCGGGGATCTGAAAAACCAGCGCGGGAAATTACATGGTCAATCCACCACCTTATCCGCCAAACAACTGGATAACCGTCAGCAAGGTAAGATCCTAAGTGAAACTGGGCTTCGTATTGATACTGGTGAGCTTCTCAATACCCAAGGGCAGATACTGGCGCTGAGTGATTTGAAAGCGCTCGTCAATCACCATCTTGATAACACAGCCGGTTTAATCCGCAGTGGCGGTGATGCCGATCTGAGTGCGTCGGAAATCCGGAATCAGGAAACGCAACAGCAGGATAAAGGGATTGAGGGCAAAAATGTCATTATCACGGCGGACAAACTGCACAATGCCCGAGGACAAGTATTTGCCACCGAAAACGCCACGTTAACGCTCGCTTCAGAGCTTGATAACTCGCAGGGCCAATTACAAGCCAACCAGAAAACGACCGTACAAGGCCGTCATTTGGCGGTCACCAATAGTGACGGTGAGATCAAATCCGGGCAAGCACTGGCAATAGACGCTGATTCTGTGACGGGTGACGGAAAATTGCGCTCACTGGGTGATATCCAGTTAACGTTGCTGAAAGACTTTATCCATACCGGCGAAATCATTGCCAATGGGACGTTGCGACTGAACAGTCAGGGCAATGTGATCAACAACGGCCTGATCAGTGCCGCTGCCTTAAACGGCGATGCGGCTAATCTGACCAACGAAACCCGCGGTAAGATTCTGGCCAATCACCATCAATGGACAGTCAAAGATAAACTCTACAACACCGGGTTGTTAGATGGCGACCAAACCTACCTGCATGCCGCCGAGCTAACTAATCAGGGAACCGGCCGGATTTACGGTGATCATCTCGCCATTGAAGCGGACACGCTGAATAATCTGGTCGATGCTGAAACAAAAGCAAAACTGGAGAAACTATTCGAAACAAAAACAGGCAATTACAACGAAATCATTGCCAAAGGTAAATCGGCGGTGATTGCCGCCCGTCAACGTCTTGATCTGGGGGTGGCGGAGTTAAATAACCAAACCCACAGCCTGATATACAGTGACGGGGATTTCGCTTTCGGCGGAAAACTGGATGACCGGCATCAAGCCGCCGGAAAAGGGAACGTTATCAATAACCACAGCGCCTATATTGAAGCAATGGGGGATATGCGGCTGGCGGCAGACACCATCAATAATGTGAATGATCATTTTGAAACGGAAGTACAGCTCATTTCAAAAACCCCCCGGAAAGAATACGGTATCTGGGGTGAGCATTTCGACTTTGATGACCCGTCCATCTACCGTGATGATGGCGAAGTCATGGAAGTTTGTTACAAAGGACGGGGATGTAAAGAGAATTTTCAAATATACACTTATACCCGCACGATAGAAGAAAGCCGTATCAAGGAAACCGATCCGGCCAAAATTATCGCGGGTAAAAACCTGCGGATTGAAACCGACACATTACACAATGACAAAAGTCAGGTCGTGGCCGGCGGGATGTTAGATATCCCCGCGGGTAGCCTCTATAACGAGGAGGTGCCGGGCATCCAGAAGATCACGGATTATGGTCAGCGTGGCGCAACCTCCTTTTGGCGTATCAAGAGAAAAGGTCGTGATGATCAGGGAAGACGTTCTCGTGATTACGCACCGCCGCCCCGCGAATTAGCCATTACCCTGAAACCCGGTACCATACAATCCTCGCAGGGCACAGTGACGCTGGAGGGTCAGCGACCGGATGATTATCAGGGAGCCGTGGCACAGATTGCGCAAATCCGTGGCGGACACATCGACACCGGCTTTACGAAAGCTGAAACAACGTCGCGTGAAGTGGCGTTAAGACCGGGACAGCGGCTGGAAGTGATCAGCCAGCCTGAAACGGTCACGGGGCAAAAGCCGACAATAAGCCGCTCGACAGAAGAAACACCGGTCATCGCAGGTGGAAAACTGACTGAACCGGGTAAAACCCTCACGGTGGGTGAAAGATCAACGGTGGGTGAGAAGTTGACAGGTGCTGGTGAAAAAAACGCCGATGCGGATGAAAAAATCACTAATGTGGGTGAAAAATTCACTGATGTAGACGAAAAGACCCCTAATGTGGGCGAAAAACCGCTGATTATCCGCACGGAAATACCGGATTACCGGTTACCGGATAACAGCCTGTTTAAACTGCATCTTCCTGTGGAAAACACCCAATCAACCTACATGACACCCGTACCCGATAACCTGCCGTTGATTGAAACTGATCCGCAGTTTACTCAGTTGAAAAAATGGCTGGGGACTGACTATATGCAGCAGATGCTGCGCTGGGATCACAATCACATGCACAAGCGGTTAGGCGATGGCTTCTATGAGCAGCGCCTGATCCGTGATCAGGTCATTAATCTGACCGGTAAACGTCATCTGCCGGGACACCAGAATGATGAGGAGCAATTTAAGGCGCTGATGAATGCCGGAGTACGCGCCCAACAAGCCTTTAATCTGGCGCCCGGCATTGCCCTGAGTCCTGATCAAATGGCAAAACTCACCGAGGATATGGTCTGGCTGGTCAATACCACCGTGACATTACCGGACGGACGTCAGCAAACCGTGCTGGCCCCTCAGGTGTATGTACGCATACAGGCGGGTTCACTGGATGGCTCCGGCGCATTACTCAGTGGCAGCAAAGTCAATATACAACTAAGCGGCGACCTGCTCAATCAGGGGCGGATTATCGGTCAGGATATTAACGTACTGGCAGAAAATATCCGTAATCAAGGCGGGCAGGTACAGGGTAACAACCTCAGCTTGCAGGCGCGTACTGATATGGTACAACGGGGCGGGGCAATCGGAGCCCATCAGTCACTGACGATAGACGCAGGCCACAATATCGATATCGCCAGCACCACCCGCAGCGGTGAAAATCAGGCGGACAATAACCGTTTCAGTGCCACCTATGTGGATAATGTCGCCAGCGTTTATGTTCAGGGTGCGGATGGCAAACTGCACCTGCGGGCAGGAAATGATATTCGTGCTTCGGCTGCACAGCTGACGTCACAGGGGAAAAACAGTGAAATTCAGTTAGATGCGGGCCGGGATATTCAGTTAAGCACGGCGAAAACCGCGCAGAGTGAACACCTTGAGTGGAGCCGGGATAATTATCTGACTCACACGGAATCAAACGAAACGGGCACTGACATTAACAGTGCCGGACAGATCAGTCTGCGCTCCGGGCGCGATGTTAATCTTCGCGCAGCGGGTGTCACGGCGGG